>NZ_RHFI01000040.1:0-15780 GCF_003718685.1 Marichromatium sp. AB31
CTCTGGCTCTGGCTCTGGCTCTGGCTCTGGCTCTGGCTCTGGCTCTGGCTCTGGCTCTGGCTCTGGCTCTGGCTCTGGCTCTGGCTCTGGCTCTGGCTCCAGGCTCGCCTCCGGCTCGGGCGACGTCAAGGCCCCGGGGACCTCCCCCGCCGCATCACCAGCACCGAGCGAAGGCAGCTCCGCGCCCTCGGCCATGGCCGGGCGCGACTCATCCTCCTCGGCCCCGTCGACCGAGGCCCCCGCTGCCAACAGCGGATCCTCCAGGGCCGGCAGCTCCAATTCCGTCATCGCCTCGACGGCGGGCTCGGACGGCCCGTGCGAGCCGAACCGGGCATCCCCCGATGAGACAACCGCCTCGCTCGCGGCCGACGCTATCCCGGCAGGCTCGACGACGGGCTTCGGCAGGGGCGGCGGCATCGCCACCGCGCGTTCCGCCGGGGCCTCTGGCCCTGTCGGCACACCGACACGCGGCGCCGGCGCCATCTCCAGCTCGACGGCCAGCGCCTGCAGCGCCGAGCCCGCCGGCCCGACGCCCGGCAGCTCGGCGACCCGCTCGGCAATCAGCGCGCGCGCACGTTCGAGCCAGCGTCTCGAGTCGGGATCGAGCGCGCGTGCCTGCAACCCCTTGAGTCGCAGTTCGAGCGACTTGGTGACCGTGGCGATGGTGTCGATCCCGGCCATCCGCGCACTGCCGGTCAGGGTGTGGAGCGCGCGCAGCAGCGGCTCGTCGACCGCGCGTGACTCGTCCAGCGCGGCGGTGACCTGCTGCAGGTGCTCGGCGGCCTCGGCGCGGAAGATCTCGAGCAGCTCCTCGTCCTCCTCGAGCAGGCTGCCGGCATCGAGCGCGGCAAGCCCCGGGTCGGGCAAGGGCTCGGGCGCCGGCGACGGCGACAACACCCGGGGGTCGTCCGGCGTGACACGCGCCTCGGTCGCGGCGGGCGGCGGCGGGGTCAGCTCCAGCTCGGAGAGATCGAGCGTGGGCAGCTCCAGGTCGGGCAGCTCCAGCTCACCGGCCTCGTCGACTCCGAGCAGCGCGGCCGGGTCCACAGCGCCCTCGCGGCCCACGGCGAGTTCGGAGTCAGGCCCCAGACTTGGCAGCGGCACCGTCTCCGGATCCAGCGAGACGGGCTCGTCACGGTCGATTGCCGAGGCCTCGACGGCGCTCGGCGGCGCCGGGCCGAGGACTGGCCCGGTCTCGCTGGCAGGCGCCGCTGCGGGCGCGAGCAAGCGCTCGGCCGGGGCGATCAGCGACGCGGTGTCGACCACCCGCCCCTCGGCCTCGGCGCCGATCAGCTCGGGCAGCCGTTCGAGCACCGCGGCGATGTGTGCGATCAGCGGCGGCGAGACCGGCAGGGTGCGCTCGAGCACGCGGTTGAGCAGGATCTCGTTGGCCTGGGCGACCTCGGCCACCTGGCGCGCCCCGACCAGCCGGCCACTGCCCTTGAGGGTGTGGAAGCTGCGCCTGAGCGTGGTCAGCGCGTCCCAGTCCTCGTTGGCCTCGGACCAGCGCGCGAACTGGGCCCGCGCCGAGGTCATCTCCTCCTCGGCCTCCTCGAGAAAGATCTCGAGGAACTCCGAGGTGACGGCGCCGATCCCCGCATCGGTCTCGGTCGCCACCGCTGGCGACGGCGCGCCGGGCTCGGGCGACGCGCTCCCGAGGCTCTCCTGCAGCGCGGCGAGCGAGTTGCGGGCGTGCTCGATCAGGTTGTCGCCGAACGGCTGACCGTCCTGCAGATGGGCGATATAGAGCTCGAGCGCGGCGATGGTGTCGGCCAGGTGCTCGAACTCGCGCTCGCCCGGTGTCGGGGCCTGCGCCGTACCCAGCCCGCGCACCAGTGCGGCGACCGACTCGGCGAGTTCGGCGGCGGGCTGCTCGTCGAGGATCCGCAGCGCGCCGGCCACGCCTTCCAGCGATCCGGGCACCGGCGCCAGCGGCGCGAGGTTGTCGCGATCGAGATGACAGGCGGCGATCGCCTCCTTGACCTGGACCAGCTCGTAGCCGGCCTCGCGCAGCGTGGTGCTGGCCAGCTCGCCGAGATCGATCCCCGGCAGGGCGCCCGGCAGCGCCGCGACGCGGCGCTCGGCGCAGGCGCGCAACCGCGACTTGAGCGCGAGCAGGCCGGTGGCCAGGGTCTCGAGTCGTCCGCCCCCGTCGGTGCCGTCGAAGGCCGAGCCGAGTTCACCGGCAAAGCGGCGTAGCTCGGCCACCAGCTCGTCGCCGCCGGGGACCTCCAGACGCTCGGCGAGGCGGCGCAGTCCACTCTCCATCAGCGCCAGCTCGCCGGGATCGGGGCGGCCGCCGCCCAGGGCGAGACGCTCGAAGCGCCCCTCCAGTTCGGGAAAGGTCTCCAACACCTCGGCCGCCGCCGCGGCCAGGGCCTCGTCGCCCGCATCTCCGGGGACGCTCGCGCCCACACCGTAGCGCGCGCGCAGCGACTCCAGATCGGGCAGCCGGGCCGGGTCGAGCGGGGCGAGCGCCGCCAGCAGACGCTCGATCAACGCGATCATCTGCGCCTGCGGCCATTGCGGCGGGCGCTGCACCAGCGGCTTGAGGATCCAGTCGAGGTGACCGAGCAGGGTGCGCTGCTCGGCGCCGGCCTCGAGCCAGCCCTGGCGCAGGGCCTCGGCGAGGTGTTCGGCGAGCCGGAAGACGTCGGCCAGCAGTCCCTCGCCGAGATAACCGTGGAGATGGTGGAAGAGGCGCCCGAGCTGGACCAGCCCGCGCCCGTCGCCACCGGCGCGATACCACTCGACCAGATGACGGTGGAACTGCGGGCGCACCTGACGCAGCGCCTCGGCCAACGCATCGAGCGCCTCGGGCGAGGCCTGCAGCGGATCGCTCGTGCCGCCGAGCGCGGCCACGGCAAGCAGCTCGGTCTGGGTCAGCGGCGGCGTGTCGAGTACCGCGCGCACCTCGTTGATCGCCGGCAGCAGGCTCAGCGGCGAGTCGTCGTGCCCGGCATCGAGACGGTCGAGATGGTCGGCGAGCGCCACCAGGGCGTTGGTCAGGGCGCGCGCGCCGGCCTGCAGCTCGACCAGCTCACCGGCGCCGATGCGCGCGGTGAGACGCGCCAGCTCCTCGGCCAGGCGCGCCGGCGCCGGCAGCTGCAGCGCCAGCAACACACCCTGCACCTGGGCCAGCGCGTCACCGGCCTCGGCGGCATCCTGCGGGGTCTCGGACGCCGCCTGGAGGATCGCCAGATCACGGGCCGGACGCAGGGCCGAGTCGATCTCGCCCTTGACCCAGTTCAAACCACCGATGACCTTCTTCTCTGCCATGGGAGCGCCGCTCCTGCCTGATTCAAGGAAAGGTCGCGGGCGACCGCACGGCGCACGCCCCGCCCCCGCTGCGGATGTCCCGCCGCCTCAGGGCAGGCGGAATCCGGCCACCGAGCGCTGCAGCTCGGTGGCGAGGTTGGCCAGCTGCTCGACCGAGGCCGCGGCGCGCCGGGTGCCGTCGTTGTTCTCCTCGGTGAGCGCGCGGATCGCCTGGACGGTGTCGTTGATCTCCGCGGACTGGCGCGACTGACGCTGCGCCGAGTCGGCGATGCGCTTGGTGAGATCGGCGATGTAGGCCGAGACGTTCTCGATCTCGTGCAGCGCGTCGCCCGCGTTCTCGGCCAGGTTGGCGCCCTCGACCACCCCGGAGGTGCTCGCCTCCATCGAGCTGACCGCCTCGTTGGTGTCGGCCTGGATGGTGCGCACCAGCACCTCGATCTGCTTGGTGGCGTTGCGCGAGCGCTCGGCCAGACGCTGCACCTCGTCGGCGACCACCGCGAAACCGCGACCGGCCTCGCCGGCCATCGCCGCCTGCATCGCGGCGTTGAGCGCGAGGATGTTGGTCTGGTCGGCGATGTCGTCGATCAGCTCGACGATCTCGCCGATCTCCTGCGAGCTCTCGCCGAGACGCTTGATGCGCTTGGCCGTCTCCTGGATCTGGTCGCGGATGGCGTCCATCCCCTGGATGGTATCGCGCACCGTCTGCGCGCCGCGCCCGGCGACCTCGACCGAGCGCGAGGCGACCTCGGCCGATTCGCCGGCATGGCGCGCCACCTCGTCGATCTGCTGGGTGAGCGACTGCACCGCGGTGGAGGCCTGCTGGATCTGCTGCGACTGCGCGGTGCTCGCCTCGGCCAGACGCGTCGAGATGGTGCGACTGTCCTGCGCCGAGCGGTTCACCCGCGAGGCGGTCTCGTTGATGGTGGTGACCAGGGCACGCAAGGCGTCGACGGCATAGTTGATGGCGTCGGCGATCGCCCCGGTCTTGTCCTCGGTGACCGAGGCCTCGACGGTGAGATCACCGTTGGCGAGATTGCCCATCTCGTCGAGCAGGCGCAGGATCGCCTGCTCGTCACGCTCGCTCTGGGCGGTGGAGAGTTCCTCGCGCCGATGCGCCTCGCGCACCGAGTAGAGCGCGAGCAGCGCCAGGCTGAGCAGGGCGGCGCCGGCGGTCGCCAGCACCAGGGTGGCGCCGACCTCCAGGGGGCCCAGCGGGAAACGCAGGGGCGCGGCGCGATAGGCCGCGGCGAGTTCGGCGAGCGCGCGCTCGAGTCGCTCGGCGCCGGCGGCAAGCGCGATCTCGGCATCGAAGGCCGCGCTCGCCGCCCTGGACTGCTCGAACGCGGTCTCGAGTGCAGCGCCGAGCGCGACCGAGACCCGCTGCGCCTCATCGAGCGCGTCGCGCAGCGCCGGCGCCGAGGTCGACTCGGCCAGCGCGCCCAGCGCCGCCTCCAGCGCCTCGCCCTCGCGCGTCAGGCCCTCGCCCACCTGGCGGGTCCGCTCCTCGCCGGCGGGCAGAGCGGCGAGCAGGGCATCGATCCGCGCCAGCCGCGCCGACTGCCGGCCGAGGCGAAACGCCTGCGCCGGTGCGGCCTCGCTCGCCGCGAGACGCTCCCCGGCGCGCGCGAGCGCGGTCTCGGCGCGGACCACCAGCGCGCGCGCCTCGCGTACCGCGCGCTGCGCGGCCAGCGGCGCCTCACCGGCGCCGAGCAGACGTTCGAGTTCGACACGCAACCCGGTCCAGCCGTCGCGCGCCGCGCGCCACGGCTGCTCCAGCCCGACGAGATCGGAGCGCAGCGTCCCGGCCTCGCCGCCGAGCGCCTCGCGCAGCCTGGAGCGGGCCTGACGCAGGCGCTGCTGCGCCGCCTCGTCCCCCTGCAGCAGCGCGGCGCTGTCGGCCGCCAGCCCGGCCACCGTGGTCGCAGCAGTGCTCGCCTGGGTCGAGAGGCGCAGGTGAGCGGCATCGACCCGGTCGAGCCGGAGATAGCCGAGCAGCGCCAGCACCGCGAAGGTCAGCGCCAGCAGCGCCAACGCCAGGGTGATCTGTCGCGACCCACCCAGCCGTCTCTTGCGTGGGTTGAGCGTCTCTCGTTTCGCCATCTGCTACCGACTCCCGGAGATGTGGATCACGCCCGCGCGACTCCGGCGACGGGCACTCGTGAATGGATCGGCCGATCGGCACTCAGCCGAGTGCGGCATTGAACAGGGGATCGGCCAGCAGCCGCTCCAGGCGCAGCACCGCCACCGCCTCGTCGTCGACCCGATAGGCCGTATCGATATAGCGCGCGCTCAACCCCAGCCCATCGGGCAGGGTCTCGACCCGGGCGTCGTGACGGACATGACGCATGCCGAGCGTCTCCGAGACCACCAGCCCGCAGGGCGACTCGACCTGACGCACCACCAGCACCCGGTCGCGGGCGCGACGCCGCCCCGGCGGGACACGGCGCTCGCCGGGCTGCCCTCCCTGGGTCAGCACCGCCAGGTCGCTGATCGGCAGCAGGGTGCCGCGATTGTTGGCGACCCCGAGAAACCAGGGCTGGGTGCCGGGGACGCGGGTGATCTCGACCGGGACCTCGAGCACCTCGGCGATCTGTTCCAAGGGGGTCAGGAACTTCAGGTCTCGCACCCGAAACAGCACCGCCGCCCAACTGTCGGGCGGGGGCGCGTCATGGGGGAGCGCGGTGCGCTGGGCGCGACAGCTGGCGTCGAGCTGACGGATCAGGGCATGCAGCTCGGTCGCGGCGGTAGCGGTCTCGGTCATCCCCTCAACCCTCCAGCGCCACGCGCACCCGGTCAAGCAGGGTCGCGGCGTCGACCGGTTTGATCAGGTAATCGACCGCGCCCTGACGCAGCCCCCAGGTACGATCGGTCTGCTGATCCTTGGTGGTCACCATGATCACCGGGATGTCGGCGGTCTCGGCATCGCGCTGCAACATCCGCGTGGCCTGGAAGCCGTTGAGCACCGGCATCACGACATCCATCAGGATGAGGTCCGGGTGCGAGCGACGCGCGACGGCGATCGCCTCCTCGCCGTTGGTCGCGGTCTCGACCCGGTAGCCCGCCTGGGTGAGGACCTTGGCGAAGATCCGGGTCTCGGTCGGGGAGTCGTCGACCACCAGCACCCTGGCGCCGGGGGTCGGCGGCTGGGTGGTGTCGTCGGCGGTCGCGTCCGTCTTGCGAAAGAAAGGTCTCATGGCTGCGCTCACGAGCCCGACGGGCTCCGTTCGGGGGCGCGACCGAGGTTGTCGCGCACCGCTGCCAATAGTTCCTCTCCGGTGAACGGCTTGGAGAGATAGAGTTGGGCCCCGACCAGCCGGCCCTTGGCGCGATCGAAGAGCCCGTCCTTGCTCGAGAGCATCACCACCGGGGTATGGCGGAGCGCGGCGTTGCCCTTGATCAGGGCGCAGGTGTGATAGCCGTCGAGACGCGGCATCATGATGTCGACGAACACCAGGTCGGGTCTGAAGGAGACGATCTTGCCCAGGGCCTCGAAGCCGTCGGCGGCGACCATGACCTCGCAACCGGCCTTGGCCAGCAGGTTCTCCGCGGTCCGGCGGATGGTCTTGCTGTCATCGATCACCAGGATCTTGGCGCCGGTCAGATCGGCATGGTCCGAAGGATCCGTCACGCTGACGACCTCTCGAGTCGGCACGATTGAAGCGTACACCCGGACGCGCCCCATGGTGACCGTCGACGTCGACGGCGGGGAGCCGCTATCGCACTCGCGGCACCGGAACACGGGCGCGGGGAGGCGCGCAGGAGGGCTCTCGTCGATGACGGCCCAGCCGACTATCGACGCAGCAAGTCTAGCAGCGCTGCGCGCGTCATCGCCAGGCGGCATTTGCCCGCCGGCGCACGAATGTGAGTCCACAGCCTCCAGCCTCCAGCCTCCAGCCTCCAGCCTCCAGCGAGGAAGCTTGGCACCTGTGGCTGGCGACTGGTAGCTAACGACCAGCCCATCACTGGTATCTAGCGGCTGGCGACTGGTAGCTGGTGGCTGGTGGCTGGTGGCTGGTGGCTGCAGTACACTGCCCTCCATGAGCATCGACATCGGCATCGTGATGGACCCGATCGGGTCGATCAACACCAAGAAGGACAGCAGCCTCGCCATGCTGCTGGCGGCGCAGCGGCGTGGCTGGCGCCCCTGGTACATGGAGCTCGGCGACCTCGCGCTCGACGGCGATCGCGCGCTCGGGCGGATGCGCCCGCTGGAGGTCCGCGACGACCCCGCCGACTGGTACACACTCGGCGAGCCCGAGGTCCGTCCGCTCGGCGCGCTCGATGCCCTGTTGATGCGCAAGGACCCGCCGTTCGACATGGAGTACGTGTTCTCGACCTATCTGCTCGAGCACGCCCAGGCCGCCGGCTGTCTGGTGGTCAACGACCCGCGCAGCCTGCGCGACGCCAACGAGAAGCTGTTCACCGCGCGCTTCCCGCAGTGCACCCCGCCGACCCTGGTGACCGCCAGCGCCACCGACATCCGCGCCTTTCTCGGGCACCACGGCGAGATCGTGCTCAAACCGCTCGACGGCATGGGCGGGGCCTCGGTGTTCCGGGTCGGCGCTCACGACCCCAATCTCGGTGTCATCATCGAGACCCTGACCCTGCATGGCCGTCGCTACTGCATGGCACAGCGCTATCTGCCCGAGATCGCCGACGGCGACAAGCGGATCCTGATGGTCGACGGCGAGCCGGTACCCTATTGTCTGGCGCGCATCCCCGCGCCCGGCGAGAGCCGCGGCAATCTCGCCGCCGGGGCCAGCGCCGAGGCGCGGGCACTGAGCGAGCGCGAACGCTGGATCGCCGCCCAGGTCGGCCCCGAGCTGCGCGCGCGCGGCATCCTGTTCGCCGGGCTGGACGTGATCGGCGATCATCTCACCGAGATCAATGTCACCAGCCCCACCTGCATCCGCGAACTCGACGCCGCCCACGGGCTCGATATCGCTGGCGCTTTGATGGATCGCATCGCGGCCCGACTCGACGCCCGGGACTGATCCGGGATCGCGCCCCTCAGGGCCGGCCGCACCAGACCGCCGCAACCCCGAGGAGTGCCCCATGTCGTTCACGCACCCCCTGTCGGTCGTCGTCCGCCCCGCCCTGCTGGCACTACTGCTGCTCGCACTCGGCGGCTGCCGCGAGGCCACGCCGGTGAACACCACCAGGCTGCAGGCCTTCGGCGAATCGCTCGACCTCACCCTGGTCGGGGTCGCGCCCGAGCAGGCCAGACGCGCCCGGGCGGAACTCGCCGAGGATCTCGCCTTCCGCACCCGAGCCTGGAACCCGTGGACGCCGGGCGCCCTGGCCGACCTCAACCGCCGACTGGCCACCGGCGCACCGCTCACCGCGCCACCCTCGGTACTGCCGCTGCTGCGCACCGGGCAGCGGCTCGCCGCACAGAGCGAAGGGCTCTACAATCCCGCCCTCGGCGGGCTGATCACGCTCTGGGGATTCGATCGCGTCCCGCCACGCGCCGCGCCGCCGACCCAGCGGCAGCTCGAGACACTGCTCAACTCGGCACCGCGCATCGACCAGATCGAACTCGACGGCATCGAGATCCGCGCCGCCGCGCCCGGGACCCGGCTCGACTTCGGTCGGCTGGCACCGGCGCTGGCCGTCGACCTGGCGATCGCGCGGCTGCACGAGTTGGGCATCGTCAACGCCCTGATCCAGCGCGACGGCGACTGGCGCGCCAGCGGCGACCGTGGCGGCCAACCCTGGCGGGTGCCGATCCTGCGCGCCGGTGGCTCCGGGGTGCTCGCCATCGTCGCGCTGCGCCGTGACGAGGCGCTGGGCACCGTGGCCGACCACCAGCGCGACTTCATCCACCAGGGCAGGATCTATCATGACGTGCTCGACCCGCGCAGCGGTCGCCCGGCGCGCGCCACTCGTGCGGTCACCGTGCTCCTGCCCGATCTGGCCAGCGCCACCGTGGCCGCCCGCGCGCTCTTCGTCGCCGGTCCAGAGCACTGGCTCGAGGTCGCACAGCGGATGGGGGTGACCGAGGCGCTGCTGATCGATCGCAGCGGCGAGGTCCATGTCACCCAGGCGCTGTGGAGCCGGCTCGAGCGCATCGACCCGGGCGCCCGCATCCACCGCGTCAACCCGATCACCACCGAGGCTGCAACCATCGCCCCATGACCGATCGCCCGACCCCGTCACCGGCCTCGCTGCCGGCAGAATTGCTGACCCCGCCCTCGCCCAAGGGCGACAACCGTACCCTGGCGCTCGCACTCGGCGCCGCCGTCCTGCTGCACCTGGCGGCACTGCTCGCGCTCGCCGCGCGTCCCATGCCAGCGCAGCAGCGCCCGATCCCGGACTCGGCGCTCGAGGTGCTGCTGGTACAGAGCCCGAGCAACACCGATCAGCCTCAGCCCGAGGCCCCCGGCGGGCTGCGCAACCGCAGCGGCGAGTCGATCCACGGCGATGCCGCACACAGCCAGGAAGGCGATGGCGAGACGCCGCCCCCGGGCGCGCTCGCGCCCGTCCCGCCGCCACCCGACACCGAGACGGCGCAGGCCCCCACGCCCCCCGCGCCCCCGCCGACGGCACCCGCCCCGCTCACCGCACTGAGCCTCGAAGGCAGCGACCGCCCAGGCGCCGCGCCCCAGCCACTGCCACCACCACTGCCGCAGCCACCAGCGATCGACGCCGCGCAGATCCTCGCCAGTCGCGATCGCACCGTCGCCCGACTGGCCGCACAACCGGCACCCGGACTCGAGCAACCCGACGGGCTGCGCCGACGCGCGGTGAGCACCAGCACCCGCGAGATCCGCTACGCCAGCTATCTCGCCGCCTGGACGCGCAAGGTCGAGCGCATCGGCAACATCAACTACCCCCAGGCGGCCAAGGAACAGCGCATCTACGGCAGTCTGCTGCTGCACGTCTCGATCCGCGCCGACGGCAGTCTCGTCCAGGTGCGGGTGGTCCGCTCGTCGGGCTACGACCTGCTCGACCAGGCGGCGGTGCGCATCGTCGAGCTGGCTGCGCCCTTCTCGCCCTTCCCGCCGGACATCGCCGCCGAGACCGACGTGCTCGACATCGTCCGCAACTGGCAGTTCATGCGCGGCGACACCCTCGGCTGGGAGCAGTAATCGCGTGAGCGGTGCCATCCATCCAGACCGAAGGGGTACGACTCGGACCATCCGCAGCCACATCAACCGCACCCCTTCGGTCAAGGCGGCGTCGAGCGGCGCATCCTCGCACTTGCCTCGGGTTGCGCCGCACCGGATACTAGGGGCCATGGCCTACAGCTCCTCACTGACCAATCACTTCCTGATCGCGATGCCGGGTCTTCAGGACCCCAACTTTGCGCGTACCGTGACCTATGTCTGCGAGCACACGGAGCAGGGTGCGATGGGCATCGTCATCAATCGCCCGCTGGAAGTGACCCTCGGCGAGCTGCTCGCGCAGCTCGAGATCCCTACCGACGACGCCGAGCTGCAGGCGAGCCCGGTCTATCAGGGCGGACCGGTGCAGACCGACCGCGGCTTCGTGTTGCACGCAGCCGGACCGACCTACGACTCGACCCTCGGCATCACCGAGGAGATCAGCGTCACCACCTCGCGTGACGTGCTCGAGGCGATCGCCCGCGGCGACGGACCGGAACGCAGCCTGGTGGCCCTCGGCTACGCCGGCTGGGGCGCCGGTCAGCTCGAACAGGAGATGAGCGCCAACGCCTGGCTCAACGGCCCGGCGAGCGACGACATCATCTTCCACATGGATACCGGCGAGCGCTGGCTGGCCGCGGCGCAGCTGCTCGGGGTCGATCTCAACCTGCTCAGCGGCGAAGCCGGCCACGCCTGAGCGCGCGGCGAGCGCGATCTGGAGCACCCATGGCAACCCTGCTCGGCTTCGACTTCGGGACGCGCAAGATCGGCATCGCCGTCGGTCAGACGGTGACCCGTTCGGCGACCCCGCTGACCACCCTGCGCAACCGCCAGGAAAAACCCGACTGGCCTCGTATCGAGTCGCTGATTCGCGAGTGGCAGCCGACGGCGCTGGTGGTCGGTCTACCCTTCAACATGGACGACACCGAGGTCGACTGGTCGGGACGGGTGCACCGCTTCGCCCGTCAGCTCAATGGCCGCTTCGGGCTCGAGGTCCATCTGATCGACGAGCGCCTGACCTCGCTCGAGGCCCAACGGCTGATCGCAGAAGGACCCGCAACAGCCAAATCGACAACGCCGGACGCCGTCGATGCATTCGCGGCGGCCCTCATCCTGGAAACCTGGCTCTGTGAGCAACACCAACATCTGGAAGGACGCCGCGCAGATCGATGAGGCCATCGCCCGCATGGCCGACGATCTCGCCGACCTGCTCAAGCGACGCGCGATCGACGACGCGCTGATGATCGGCATCCACACCGGCGGCGTGTGGGTCGCCGATCGGCTGCACGCCCGTCTCGGACTCGAGGCCCCGCTCGGTCATCTCGACATCTCCTTCTATCGCGACGACTTCACCCGCATCGGCCTGCACCCCCAGGTCCATCCCTCCTACCTGCCGGTGGGGGTCGACGACCGTCACCTGATCCTGGTCGACGACGTGCTGCAGAGCGGGCGCACCATCCGCGCCGCGCTCAACGTGCTGTTCGACTACGGTCGTCCGGCCTCGGTGACCCTCGCCACCCTCGCCGAGCGCGAGGCCGAGCGCGAGCTGCCGATCGCCGCCGACGTCGTCGGTCTGCGCGCCCAGCTCGACCCCGACACCCAGATCAAGCTCAGCGGTCCCGAGCCGCTGGTGATGCTGCTCGGGCACACCCCGGACAGCGACGATCAGGGGGCGCAGGCATGAGCGCACTGACCCCTCAGCTCCACGCCAACGGCAAGCTCCGCCACTTCCTCACCCTCGAGGGACTGGATGCTGCGCTGCTGCACGAGATCATCGACCGCGCCAGCGGCTTCCTCGGCGTCTCCGACCAGGCGGTGAAGAAGGTCCCGCTGTGTCGCGGCAAGGTCATCGCCAACCTCTTCTTCGAGACCAGCACGCGCACCCGCACCACCTTCGAGCTGGCCGCCAAGCGGCTCTCGGCCGACGTGCTCAACCTCAACATCTCCACCTCGGCGACCGCCAAGGGCGAGACCCTGCTCGACACCCTGCGCAACCTCGAGGCGATGCACGTCGACATGTTCGTGGTGCGTCACGCCACCAGCGGCGCGGCGCACTTCATCGCCGATCACGCCGCACCACACGTCAGCGTGGTCAACGCCGGTGACGGGCGTCACGCCCACCCCACCCAGGCGATGCTCGACATGCTCACCATCCATCGCCACAAGGCCGATTTCAGCCAGCTGCGGGTGGCGATCATCGGCGACATCCTGCACTCGCGGGTGGCGCGCTCGCAGATCATCGCCCTGCACACCCTTGGCGTCCCCGAGGTGCGGGTGATCGGTCCGCGCACCCTGATCCCGGCCCAGGCCGAGGAGGCGCTCGGGGTGCGGGTGTGCCACGACCTGCGCGAGGGACTGCGTGACGTCGACGTGGTGATCATGCTGCGGCTGCAGCGCGAGCGCATGAGCAGCGCCCTGCTGCCGAGCGAGCACGAGTACTTCCGGCTCTACGGCCTGACCGAGGAGCGTCTCGCCGTCGCCCACCCCGAGGCGATCGTGATGCACCCCGGCCCGATCAACCGCGGGGTCGAGATGGACTCCCAGGTCGCCGACGGCGAGCGCTCGGTGATCCTCGAGCAGGTCAGCAACGGCATCGCCGTGCGCATGGCGGTGATGTCGATGTGTCTCGGCAACCAGAACCTGCAGCATTCCCAGAGCGCCGGAGCCACCGATGGCCAGTAGTCCCAAGATCACCATTCGCAACGGTCGGCTGATCGACCCGGCCTCCGGCATCGACAGCCAGACCGACCTGCACATCGCCGAGGGCCGGGTCGCCGCCATCGGCGCCGCGCCCTCCGGTTTCCAGCCCGACCGCACGCTCGACGCCAGCGGCAGGCTGGTGCTGCCCGGCCTGGTCGACCTCTCGGCGCGGCTGCGCGAGCCCGGTCACGAGCACAAGGCGACCATCGCCAGCGAGACCCGCGCCGCCGCCGCCTCGGGGATCACCACCCTGTGCTGTCCGCCCGACACCCAGCCGGTGATCGATACCCCGGCGGTGGCGCAGCTCATCCAGCAGACGGCCAACCGCAACGGCTATGCCCGGGTGCTGCCGATCGGCGCACTGACCCGCGGGCTCAAGGGCGAGACCCTGGCCGAGATGGCCGCGCTCAAGCGCGCCGGCTGCCCGGCGCTCGGCGAGGCCGAGCGCCCGATCCGCAGCACCCACGTGCTGCGGCGCGCGCTCGAGTACGCCGCCTCCTTCGCCATGCCGGTGTTCCTCCACCCGCTCGACCCCGAGTTGAGTGCCGGTGGCTGCGCCCACGAGGGCCGCATCAGCGCCCGACTCGGCCTGCCCGCCATCCCCGAGGCCGCCGAGACCCTGGCCGTCGCCCGCGGTCTGGCGCTGGCCGAGCAGACCGGCGCACGCATCCACTTCCGCGGTCTGTCGACGGCGCGTGCCGTGGCCCTGCTGTCCGAGGCGCGGCGCCGCGGCGTGCGCGCCAGCGGTGATGTCAGCATCCACCAGCTGTTCCTCACCGAGGACGACCTCGCCGGGCTCGACGCCAACTGTCATCTGCTGCCGCCGCTGCGCACCCTGGCCGATCGCGAAGCGCTGCGTGCGGCCGTGGTCAACGGCGACCTCGAGGCGGTCTGCTCCGACCACCAGCCCCACGACGCCGACGCCAAGCTCGCCCCCTTCCCCGAGACCGATCCCGGGATCGCCGCGCTCGAGACCCTGCTGCCGCTCGCGCTGCGACTGGTCGAGGAGGGCGTGATCGGGCTGCCCGAGATGATCGCCCGGCTCACCACGGGACCGGCCGGGGTCGTCGACCAGCCCTATGGCCGACTCGGCATCGGCGAGATCGCCGACGTCTGCGTGCTCGACCCCGAGGCGCGCTGGACGCTGACGCCCGAGACCCTGCTCGGTCGCGCCGGCAACACCCCCTTCATCGGGACCGAGATGCACGGACGCGTGAGCTGGACCCTGCTCGGCGGGCGCGTCGTCTTCGAGCGCGTCGAGCAGGACTGAGCCCGCGCCCCACCGTGGCGCCGCCCTGCTCGGCGGCGCCACGGATGGACCCGGGCACCATCGACAACCGGACGGAGACCGCCGCCGTGGACATCGCCGAACTCCTCGCCTTCAGCGTCAAGAACAACGCCTCCGACCTCCACCTCTCGGCCGGTCTGCCGCCGATGATCCGGGTCGACGGCGACATGCGTCGGATCAACGTCCCGGCGCTCGACCATCGCGCCGTGCACTCGCTTGTCTACGACATCATGAACGACAAGCAGCGCAAGGATTACGAGGAGTTCCTCGAGACCGACTTCTCCTTCGAGATCCCCGGGGTGGCGCGCTTTCGTGTCAACGCCTTCAACCAGAAGCGCGGTGCCGGCGCGGTGTTCCGCACCATCCCTTCCAAGGTCCTCACCCTCGAGGACCTCCACGCCCCGGCGATCTTCAAGGAGATCGTCAACGTGCCGCGCGGCCTGGTGCTGGTCACCGGCCCCACCGGGTCGGGTAAGTCGACCACGCTGGCGGCGATGATCGACCACCTCAACGACAACGACTACGCCCACATCCTCACCATCGAGGACCCGATCGAGTTCGTCCACGCCAGCAAGAAGTGTCTGGTCAACCAGCGCGAGGTCCATCGCGACACCCTCGGCTTCAGCGAGGCGCTGCGCTCGGCGCTGCGTCAGGACCCGGACATCATCCTGGTCGGCGAGCTGCGCGACCTCGAGACCATCCGTCTCGCACTCACCGCCGCCGAGACCGGTCACCTGGTGTTCGGCACCCTGCACACCACCTCGGCGGCCAAGACCATCGACCGCATCATCGACGTCTTCCCCGCCGCCGAGAAGGAGATGGTGCGCGCGATGCTCTCGGAGTCGCTGCGCGCGGTCATCGCCCAGACCCTGCTCAAGAAGATCGGCGGCGGCCGGGTGGCGGCGCACGAGATCATGATCGGCACCCCGGCGATCCGCAACCTCATCCGCGAGGCCAAGGTCGCGCAGATGTACTCGGCGATCCAGACCGGCCAGGCCCACGGCATGCAGACCCTGGATCAGAACCTCAAGGAACTGGTGCAGCGCGGCGTGATCAGCCGCAAGGACGCCACCCAGAAGGCGCAGAACAAGGACAGCTTCATGTAAGCGGCCGGGGGATTATTGAACCGCGAAGACACCAAGGTCGCTAAGGGTTTGGAGCGAGCTGCTCAAAGGCGACTGCGGCTGAAACTAGAGGCCGAAAAGCGCGCACACCGCTCGCCCCCTTCATCCTTGCGATCCCTTCGCGCCCTTCGCGTCTTGGCGGTTCATTCTCTCTAAGGTAGTGCCCTGACTGATAGGATTTTGAATCGCTCGATGTTTTTGAGCTTTCCCGCAATGAATCACACGCACATCGTAGCGTTGTAGTGATGAATGAAGTTCCAGAGTGCACCCAGATGGTTTTCCT
>NZ_RHFI01000041.1:0-15412 GCF_003718685.1 Marichromatium sp. AB31
CTCCGCGCAGGTCGAGCCAGCCGCGGCGCCCGGCGGCGAGCACCGGGTAGCGTCCGGGCGGCGGCGGCTCGCACTCGAGGACATCCTCGATCTGCACCCACACCAGCTCGGCACCGCGCCCCAGCCGGGTCAGGCTGGGGTCGCGTCCCGCGCCGAGCCCGGCGAGATCGCTCACCAACACCACCAGCGCGCCGGGACGGACCACCCGATCGAGCCGCGCGAGCGCCGTCTGCAAGGTCATCGCCGTCTCAGCCGAGGCGGCGGCGGGCGCGGCCAGCGACTCGAACAGCGCGAGCAACCCGCGAGCGCGCGCCGCCGGCGGGTGCAGCCGGATGGCATGGTCGTCGAACACCAACCCGCCGACGCGATCGCCCCGCGCCAGCGCCGCCCAGCCGAGCAGCGCGGCGACGCGCGCGGCGATCACCGACTTGAAGGCCACCCGGGTGGCGAAGCGCATCGTCGCGCGCTGGTCGACACAGAGCCACACCGGTCGCTCGCGCTCCTCGCGGAAGCACTTGACGTGCGCCTCACCGGCGCGCGCGGTGACCCGCCAGTCCATGTGACGCGGCTCGTCGCCGGGCTGGTAGGGGCGCGATTCGGCGAACTCCATGCCGCGTCCGCGCAGCCGCGACGGGTGCGCCCCGCCCCGCGCGGCGAGCACCCGCGCGCGCGGGGCGAGATCGAGCCCGCTGGCGCGGGCGCGCAGCCCGACCAGCTCGGCGACCCCGACGGCAAGCGCGCTGGTCTCAGGCACAGCTCACCCGCGCCAGCAGCAGCGCGATGAAGTCGTCCGGGGTGCGCCCCTCGGCCTCGGCCTCGTAGCCGAGCAGCAGACGGTGACGGAGCACGTCGGGGGCGAGGCGGCGCACGTCCTCGGGGGAGACGAAGTCGCGTCCCTCCAGCCAGGCCAGGGCGCGCGCGCAACGCTCCAGCGCCAGGGTGGCGCGCGGACTGGCGCCGAAGCGCAACCAGCCGTCGAGCGCCGGGTCGTAGTCGGCCGGGGCGCGGGTGGCGAGCACCAGATGGAGCAGATAGTCCTCGACCTCGGGGGCGAGATAGAGATCGAGGAGGGCGCGCCGCGCCGCAAACACCTGGGCCTGGGTGATCTCGGCGCCGCCCTCGCTCGCGGCGGCGCCCTCGCGCGCCCGGGCGCGGTCGAGGGCGAGGATGGCGCGCTCGGTGTCGAGGTCGGGATAGTCGACCCGCACCTGCATCAGGAAGCGATCGAGCTGGGCCTCGGGCAGCGGATAGGTGCCCTCCTGCTCGATCGGGTTCTGGGTGGCCATCACCAGAAACAGCTCCGGCAGCCGGTAGGTCTCGCGCCCGACGGTGATCTGGCGCTCGCCCATCGCCTCGAGCAGCGCCGACTGCACCTTGGCCGGGGCGCGGTTGACCTCGTCGGCGAGCAGCAGGTTGTGGAACAGCGGCCCGCGATCGAAGCGGAAGCTGCCGTCGTGGGGTCGATAGATCTCGGTGCCGGTGAGGTCGGCGGGCAACAGGTCGGGGGTGAACTGGACGCGGTGGAAGTCGCCCTCGATCCCCTCGGCCAGGGCCTTGACCGCACTGGTCTTGGCCACCCCGGGTGGGCCCTCGACGAGCAGATGGCCGTCGGCGAGCAGCGCCACCAGCAGCCGCTCGACCAGGGCGCGCTGACCGAGGATGCGCGCCGAGAGCCGCACCCGCAGCGCGGCGAAGACCGCCTGTAGATCGCTCGTCGGATCAGCTGCCGACACGGCGCACCTCCTCGTTATCAAAAGCGTCTGACTCGATCCGTTCGAGCAGCTCATGCGGGCTGCTCAGCGGCGCCCCGGCGCCGGCCGCGTGCAGCCGCGTCGGGTCGGTATAGCCCCAGCCGACGGCGACGAAGCCGGTACCGGCGGCGCGCGCCGCCTCCAGGTCACGCAGCTCGTCGCCGACATAGAGCATGCGCGCCGGGCGCAGCCGCTCGCGCGCGGCAAGCCGACGCAGCGCGCGCGACTTGCCGAACAGCGCCGCGCCGCCGACGACGAAATCGAGATGGGGCAGCGGGTAGTGCGCGAGATAGGCCGCCAGGCTCTCGCTGGCGTTGGAGGAGAGCACGCCGAGACGCAACCCGCGCGCGGCCAGCGCCTCCAGGGTCTCGGTCCAGCCCGGGACCGGCGGGGTGGCGAGCAGACCGGCGCGCATCTCGCGGCGCATCCGCGCGACGAAGCCCGGCACCCGGTAGGCCGGGATGCCCAGCGTCTGGACGATCTCGCGCGCGTGCAGCCCGCGCAACCGTTCGACGGCGGCGCGATCGAGCCCGGCGCAGCCGAACGCCGGGCCGACCCGGGCGAGCGCCTCGAGGGCCGCCTCGGTGCTGTCGACCAGGGTGCCGTCGAAGTCGAAACAGAGACAGTCGAACATAGGGTCAGGGGTCCATGAGGGTCGGGGTCAAGCACGATCGACCGGACCGGACGGGCGCGACCCTGGGGGACGGGACCGCCCGGCGCCGGGGAGAGACGCGGCGTCCTCCCGACGCCGCGCGCAACAGGCTACTACAGGGTGGCGCCGAGCTGCACCAGGATCTCCGAGTCGCGCGGCAGCACCTCGACCTCGGCCTTGGAGGCGAGCAGCTGCTCGGTCTCCATCACCTCGAGCACCGTATCGAGCACCTCGGGGTCGCGTTCGGCGATGGCGTTGAGCGCCTCGCCGACGATCGCCGGGCGGGTGGCGGCGGCCTCGGCCATCTGCTGCGAGACCTTGTAGGCGGTCTGGCTCTGGATCAGGCCGACGCGGTTCTCGCCGTCCTGCTTCATCGCGCTGGTGACCTGGATCAGCCGCTTGACCACCTTGTCGGTGATGTTGTCGACCATCTGCCGGTCGGTGAAGGCGACCTTGCGGATATAGACCGAGCCGAGCCGGTAGCCCCAGCGCTCGGAGAGCGGCGAGACCTCGGCGCGCACCCGACGGCTGAGCTGGTGACGGTCCTCGAGCATCTTGTCCATCTCCAGATTGCTCAGGGTGGAGACGGCGGCGCTGGCGACATTGGCCTGCAGCGAGCCCTCGGGGTTGGCGTTGTTGAACAGATAGGCGATGGGGTCGCTCACCTGCATCTCGTACCACAGCCCCACGCCCATCGGCGTGCCCTCCTCGGAGTTGACCATCTGGTCGCGCAGATAGTGCTGGCGCAGCGCGGTGGAGACCTTGTAGCGCTTGCCGAAGAAGGGCAGCAGCAGGGCGCGCAGCCCGAAGTGGGCGAGCGGGAAGCGCAGCCCGGGCTCGTCGAGGGTACCGATGACCTTGCCGAACAGGGTGAAGACCTGGGCCTCGCGCTCGCGCACCACGGCATAGAGCCCGAGGCTGCGGGCGATGGCGAGCAGCACCGGGATATAGATGAGACCGATGACGAAGGCGATGGTGGAACCGATCATGTTGTCCATGGCGTCTCTCCCCTCAGCGCTCGAGCCCGGTGGTGCGGACGATGCGCGAGGCGCGTCCGAGCAGCGGCACGCGCAGGTTGCGGATATAGGCGCGCAGCGCCTCGGTGCCGCCGCTCGACTTGATCCGCGACAGCGTCTCGGCCAGCTCGCGCAGCGGCGCGACCTCGGCCTGGGCGTTGTTGCGCGCGATCTCCACCGCGCGCTTGCTCATGGTGATCTGCTGCTCGGCGTCGGCGCGCGCCGTGGAGATATCGGCGGCGACCTGGTTGCGGGTGGAGTTGATCGCCGAGAGCGCGCGGTCGACCTCGCTCGGCGGGTCGATCTGGGTGATCAGTGCGGCATCGAGCTCGATGCCGTAGCGCGCCCCGGTCGAGCGGCACTGCTGCTCCATGTAGTCGTTGAGCAGCGGCAGGTTCTTGCGCAGGTCGTTGATCGAGACGCCCTCGGAGAGTTCGGCGGCCGCTTCGCCCTGCGCCAGCTCGCCCTCGCCGACCAGCCCCTCGCCCTTGGGGTCGACGAAGTTGGCGATGCGCTCGCGCAGCACCGAGATGAAGTAACCCATGACGTGTTCGAGCGGGCTGTCGACGCCGAAGCAGTAGGCATAGAGGTTGGATTCGGCGACGCGGAAGCGGATCTGACCGCCGACCCCGGTGGTGAGGTTGTCCTTGGTGACCGCCTCGACCATCACCTGATCCTTGGTCGGGTCCCAGGTCAGGTCGATGGCCTGGGTGACCACGCTGACCTTGTGCACCTCCTGCCACGGCCACTTGAAGTAGGGGCCGCCGGGGCCGATCACCCGCACCTGCGGGAAGCGGTAGCGTTGCTGTTCCTCGGCGTCGAGCGCCGGGTCCTCGACCATCAGCTCGCCGAGTCGCTCGACGCGACCGAAGCTGGTGATCAGCGCGCGCTCGTCCGGGCTCACGGTGTAGAAGGCGCGCACGAACACCTTGAACACCACGAACGCCAGCACGCCGAGCATGAATGCCGTCAGATACATGGCAGCTTGACCTCTCTAGCGGAGGGCGGCGCATCCGCGCCGCCTGGGGGACGCGCCCCGCCGACGGGGGCGGGGCGCGGGCGGAGACGGGAAGAAGGGCCGCGCATCAGGGCGTGCGCTCGCGCGCGGCGCGAGCGATGGCGATGGCGTTGCCGATGGCGGTACGGGCATGCGGGCTGGCGCGCCAGCAGGGGGCGTGGAGCATGTCGGCGATCAGCCCGACCAGGGGCTCGATCTGCTGCCCAGCGAGGGTGTCGAGATCCTCGATGCCGAGCTGTTCGAGCCGCGCGATCACCCGCGGCCCGATCTGATGACCGCCGAGCAGCAGGGCGCGCTCGGCACTGGAAAACGGCATCGATCCCTCCCCGCGCCGGTGCCGACCGGCGCTCAGTCGCCCTTGAAACCCACCCGCTGGTGGCTGCCGTCGCAGAAGGGCTTGTTGGCCGAGGCCCCGCAGCGACACAGATAGGCCTTGTCGCCGCGCCAGGCCGCGCGCGCGCTGGCGGCGCGGATCACCAGGTTGCCCTCGAGCTCGAGCGGCCCGTCGGGCAGCGCTCGCACCGCCAGCGGCCCGTCGGCGGCGAAGGTGCCGCGCCCCTGCTCGCCGACGGCGCCATAGTCCTCGAAGCCGGCAGCACGGTGGCTGTTGTCGCAGAACGGCTTGTTGGCCGAGGCCCCGCAACGACACAGCGCCACCCGGCGGCTGGTGCCGGCGTGCTCGGGCGCCTCGCCGGCGCCCTCCAGCGCCAGCTCGCCGTGACAGTACAGGGGGCCATTGTAGACCACCACCGCCGCGTTCTCGCCGGGAGCGGGCTCGGGACCGCCGGTCTTGTCGACATAGCTCAGCGCGCCGCTCGGACAGCGCTCGACGATCTCGCGCACCCGTTCGCGCTCGGTGACATCGGGATCGCACCAGGGATCGCGCCCGGAGACGAACAGCTCGCCCTTGGCACGGACGCACTCGCCGATATGGATACACAGACGCTCGTCCCAGTAGACATCGATCTCCTGGCCCGGGAAGTGGTGGACGCTGCGCTCACTCATCAAATGGACTCCTTGTGGTCTCTGTGGGTTGCCCGCCCACGGCGGACGGTGGCTGCCTGGAGAGACCAACCGGCGGCTCGGGGCGCGACCGGTCGGCGCGAGGCACGGCCCCGCATCGCCCCGACAGCGCCGGGGGCGCGCAGCGCCAAAAACAGCACCACGCGCGTGTTTTTCTAATGGGGCCCAGCGCCGATCATGCAACGTACGGGGGTGAACTTCGTCACACCCCCGACGTCTCACCGAGCATGGCGGAACGCCCTCGCCCGCCATCCGTCCCCGTCGTCACGCACGGCCCGCGCGCCGTCATCCACACGGAGTCGAGAACATGCCCAGTCAAGCCGTCCGATCGCACCACACCACGCCCGCGCCGGCGCCCACGGTCAGCCGGGTCGACATCGGCGAGCCGCTCGACTGGCTCGCCACCGGCGTCAGGCGCTTCGCCGAGGCACCCGCGGCGAGCCTGCTCTACGGCGCGCTCTTCATGCTCGCCTGCTGGGGGGCGCTGGCGCTGACCTGGACCCTGCCCTGGTTCACCATCGCCTTCCTCACCGGATTGCTGCTGCTCGGTCCCTTCCTCGCCGCCGGGCTCTATGTCGCCGCACGCCAGCTCGAGGCCGACGAGCCGGTGGCCATCCACGACAGCCTGGCGCTGATCTGGGCGCGGCGTACCAATCTGGGGCTGTTCGTGCTCTTCCTCGGGCTGATCGCCGCGGCCTGGGTGCGCTTCTCGGCGCTGCTGTTCGCGATCAAGTTCAACACCCTCTCGCCCTCGTCCGACAGCATCACCGGCCTGCTGGCCGGGCACTTCGATCCGGTGGTCACGCTGTTCTTCCTCGGCATCGGGCTGCTGCTGGCCGTGGCGGTGTTCGTCACCAGCGCCGTCTCCATCCCGATGATCCTCGATCGCGACGTCGGCCCGCTCACCGCCATCCACACCAGCCTGCGCGCCTGCCGCCAGAACTGGCCGGCGATGACGCTGTGGGCCGCGATGATCGTCGCCCTCACCGGCTTCGGCATCCTCACCCTGTTCATCGGGCTGGTGGTGATCTTCCCGGTACTCGGCTATGCCACCTGGGAGAGCTATCGGCGGATGGTCGCCTGAGCCACCGCCCCGCCACCGCTCGGCGGGGCGCGGCCCAGGCCACAAGGACCCCAACCCCGCGCCGCCCGGCGGCGCATCTCACCGCACCATGGAGGATGCAACCATGCGTCAACGTCCGAACCTCACCCATGTCGCACTCTACGGCGCCCTGCTCGCCCTGGTCACCAGTCTCGGCGCCCGCGCCGAGACCAGCGCCAGCGGCGTGGTCGAGCGTGTCTGGGACGACGGTTTCCTGCTCGACACCGGCAGCGAGCGACTCGACGTCGAACTCGACAGCCTGCGCGCCCTGGGCATCACCCCGGGGACCCGGGTGACCATCGCCGGCGACTACGACGATGACGACCACGACGACCACGACGACCACGACGGCGATGATGACGACGACGGTCGCGACTTCCGCGCCCGCCGCGTGACCATCGACTGAGTGAATCGGCTGTCAGCGTCTCGCTGACAGCTTCCAGTCGCCAGCTTCCAGTCGTCAGTCACCAGCCGCCAGCCACCAGCAGGAAGAGGGTCGGCGCTGACGGCTTGCTCGTCGGTTGGACTGCCCATCGGACCACGGACCGGCGACGGGCAATCCAGCAGCGACCAGCAGCCAGCAGCCAGCAGCCAGCAGCCAGCAGGAGAGGCTCGACGCTGCCAGCTGACCACTGGCGGCTGGAAGCTGGCGGCTGGAAGCTGGCGGCTGACAACTGGCGCCCATTTGCCTCAGCCCTTTCGTACCGTCTAGACTGTTCTACAATTGTCCAGACCGGTGATCCACCCATGCCCGAAACCCAAGCCCCCAAGCCGTCGCTGCGCGAGCGCGTGCTCGATGCCGCCGAGACCGTGGTGATGCGCGATGGCGCCGCGCGACTGACGCTCGACGCGGTGATCGCCGAGGCCGGTGCCAGCAAGGGCGGGATGCTCTATCACTTCAGGAGCAAGGAGGCGCTGCTCGAGGGGCTGGTCGAGCGTACCCTGGCACGCGACGAGGCCGACATCGGTGCGCTGCGCGACACCCTCCCGCCCGATCAGCCCAACCGCGAGGGCCGCGCCCGGCTCATCGCCTCGCTCGCCCCCTGTCCGGTCTCGCCCGAGCTCGGCATCGCGGTGATCGCCGCCTCCGCGCACCATCGCGAGCTGCTCGCGCCGATCCGCACACACGTCACCGAGACGCTCGACGCGCTCGGCGCGCTGGAGGACGAGATCCCGAACGCCCGGCTGCTCTATCTGGCGATGGCCGGGCTCTACATGTTCGACGTCTTCGGCATCTCGCCGCTCGACCCCGACGAGGCCGACGCGCTGCGCGCCCAGGCCCGGCGCATCCTCGACGATCACGGAGCCCTTTGATGACCGCCCTATCCCCCCGTCCGTCACTGCTGCTCGCCGCCCTGATCGCGCTGCTCGGCGTCGCGCTCGGCGGCTGTGACCGCGCCGCTGCCGAGTCCGACACGACCACCAGCGCGCCGACCTCGCAACCGGTGCGGCTGTTCACCGTCGATACCGCGCCGAGATCCGAGCTGCGCCGCTTCCCGGCCACCATCGAGGCCTCGCAGACCTCGGCCGTCTCCTTCCAGGTGCCGGGCAAGCTCGAACGCTTCCCCATCCGCGAGGGCGAGACCATCCGCGCCGGCGAGACGATCGCCGCGCTCGACGCCACCGACTATGCGCTCGCGCTGCGCGAGGCCAGGGTCCAGGCCGATCTCGCGCGCAAGGAGCTCAAGCGCAAGCAGGCGCTCAGCGAGCGCGGCCATCTCGCCGAGAACGCCCTCGACGACGCCCGCGCCACCGCCGACCTCGCCCAGGTGCGGCTCGAACAGGCGGCACAGAACCTCGCCTACACCGAGCTGGAGGCGCCCTTCGACGCGCTGCTTGCCGAGCGTCTGGTCGATCGCTTCGTCAACGTCCGCGCCGGCGAGCCGATCGCGCTGCTGCAGGACATCTCGGTGCTCACCGTCGAGGTCGACGTGCCCGAGCGGCTGATGGCGCGGGTACGGCGCGAGCAGGTCGGCGCCATCACCGCCGAGCTCTCGGCCTGGCCGGGGCGCAGCTTCCCGCTGAGCATCCGCGAGTTCGCCACCGAGCCCGACCCGCGCACCCGCACCTACACCATCACCCTGTTCATGACCAACCCCGACGACATCCAGGTGCTGCCGGGGATGACCGCCACCGTCAGCGCCGAGATCCTCACCACCGCCGAGGGCACGATCGAGGTGCCGATCGGCGCGCTCGACGCCGATGCCGCCGGCGACTTCCGCGTCTGGGTCTACGACCCCGAGCGCGGTCAGGTGCAGCCGCGCGCCGTCGCGGTCGCCACCCTCGACGGCAGCCACGCGCGCATCCTCTCGGGGCTGGCCGAGGGCGAGCGCATCGTCGCCGCCGGGGTCGGCTTCCTCAGCGCCGGTCAGCGGGTGCGCCCGCTCGACGACACCGCCCAGTAGCATCGGGAACCCCTATCCATGGACATCGCTCGCGCCGCCATCGACAAGCCGGTCAACACCTGGCTGCTGATCCTCATCTGTCTGCTCGGGGGACTCTGGGCCCTGTTCAGCCTGGGACGGCTGGAGGACCCCGAGTTCACCATCAAGCAGGCGATCATCACCACCAGCTATCCCGGCGCCTCGGCACTCGAGGTCGAGCAGGAGGTGACCGACCAGCTCGAGATCGCCCTCCAGCGCCTGCCCCAGATCAAGGAGATCCGCTCGCGCTCCGAGCCCGGGCGCTCGCTGATCGATGTCGAGATCCTCGAGCAGTACGACTCCAGCCAGCTGCCGCAGATCTGGGACGAGCTGCGGCGCAAGGTCCGCGACGCCAGCGCCGCCCTGCCCCCGGGGGCAGGCACCCCGCACGTCAACGACGACTTCGGCGACGTCTACGGGCTTTACTACGCGCTCAGCGCCCCGGACTACAGCCAGGCCGAGCTGCGCGACTTCGCCCGTACCCTGCGCCAGGAGCTGTTGCGGATACCGGGCGTGGCCAAGGTGGCGATCAGCGGGCTGCGCGCCGAGCGCATCTTCGTCGAGCCGCCGCAGTCGGTGCTCACCCAGCTCGGCATCGCCCCGACGCTGATCGCCAACGCCATCTCGGTGCAGAACGCGGTGGTCGAGAGCGGCGCGCTGCGGGTCGAGGACCGCTCGGTGCGCCTCGCCCCTTCGGGCACCTTCGACTCGGTCGCGCGCATCGAGGCGCTGCCGCTCGGCGGCCCCGGGGCGAGCAGCGAGCACGCCAGCCTGCGGCTCGGCGACATCGCCCGGGTGAGCCGCGGCGAGGAGGAGATCCCGACCCTGCTGGTGCGCCACAACGGTCGCCCGGCGGTGGCCATCGGCGTCTCGGCGCAGAGCGGCACCAACATCGTCGAGGTCGGCGCGACGGTCGAGGCGCGAATCCACGCGCTGCTCGAGACCCTGCCGCTCGGCGTCACCATCGATCCGATCTACCAGCAGCACCGAGTGGTCGATGAGGCGGTCAACGGTTTTCTCGTCAACCTCGCAAGCTCGGTGGCGATCGTCATCCTGGTGCTCTGTCTGGCGATGGGCTGGCGCGGCGGGCTGGTGGTCGGCGGGGTGCTGCTGCTCACCGTGCTCGGCACCCTGCTGCTGATGAAGATCGGCGGCATCACCATGCAGCGCGTCTCGCTCGGCGCGCTGATCATCGCCATGGGCATGCTGGTCGACAACGCCATCGTCATCGCCGAGGGGATGATGGTGCGGATGCGGCGCGGGCTGGGGGCGCTGGAGGCGGCGCAGCAGATCACCAACCAGACCAAGTGGCCGCTGCTGGCGGCGACGGTGATCGGCATCCTCGCCTTCTCCGGGATCGGGCTGTCGAACGACTCGACCGGGGAGTACACCTTCTCGCTGTTCGCGGTGATCGCCATCTCGCTGCTGCTGAGCTGGGTGCTGGCGGTGACGGTGGCCCCGTTGTTCGGCAGCTATCTGTTCCGCAGCGCCGCCGAGCGCCGCGACGAGGAGGATGCCGGCGGCGTCCTGCTCAGCGGCTATCGCGGGCTGGTGCACCTGGCGCTGCGCCACCGGCTGACCACGGTGGCGGCGCTGGTCGGCTCCACCCTGGCGGCGGTGATCGGCTTCGGCGCCGTGCCCCAGTCCTTCTTCCCCGACAGCGCCACGCCGCTCTTCTATGTCGACGTGTGGCACGAACAGGGCACCGACATCCGCGCCACCGCCGCCGACATGGCCGAACTCGGCAACGCGCTCGGCCAGCTCGACGGGGTCACGGACGTCACCAGCTTCAGCGGCTCGGGCGCCGACCGGCTGATGCTGGTCTATGCCCCGGAGCTGCCCAACAGCGCCTATGGCCAGTGCATCGTGCGCGTCACCGACGCCGCGCGCATCCCCGAGATCGCCGCGCGCGTGCGCCAGTGGATCGGCGAGCACCAGCCCCAGGTCAAGAGCTGGACCAGCCGCATCCGCCTCGGCCCCGGAGGCGGCGCCAAGATCGAGGCGCGCTTCTCCGGCCCCGACAACGCCACCCTGCGCGCGCTCGCCGCCGAGGCCGAGCGCATCTTCCGCGACCATGGCCTGATCAACGTGCGCCACGACTGGCGCCAGTACCGCCCGCTGATCGTCCCGCGCCTGGCCGAGGCGCGCGCCACCGCCGCCGGGGTGAGCCGCGCCGACATCGCCGATGCCCTGGCGATGGTTACCGAGGGGCGCACCGTCGGGCTCTATCGCGAGGGTGATCGGCTGATCCCGATCGTGATGCGCGCCCCCGATGACGAGCGCAACGGCAACACCGACCTGCGCGACCGTCGCGTCTGGTCGGCCACCGCCGGCGCCTACATCCCCATGACCGAGGTCATCGACCGCTTCGAGACCGGCACCGAGGACGGGCTGATCCGCCGGCTCGACAAGGCGCGCACCATCACCGCCCAGGCCGACCCCGCCTACGGCGCCAACACCGACGCGGCGCTCGCGCAGGTGCGCGGCGCAGTCGAGGCGATCGCGCTGCCGCCGGGCTACCGGCTCGAGTGGGGCGGCGAGTACGAGGACTCCAGCGACGCCCAGGCCGCGCTCGCGCGCAGCGTCCCGCTCGGCTTCCTGGCGATGGTGCTGATCACCGTGGCGCTGTTCGGCCGGGTGCGCCAACCGCTGATCATCTGGCTGTGCGTGCCGATGGCGATCACCGGCGTCACCGCCGCGCTGCTCGCCACCGGACAGTCGTTCGGCTTCATGGCGCTGCTCGGCTTCCTCAGCCTCTCGGGCATGCTGATCAAGAACGCCATCGTCCTGGTCGACGAGATCGACCTGCGCATCGCCGACGGCCACCACCGCCACGACGCCATCGTCGCCGCCAGCGTCAGCCGTTTCACCCCGGTGATGCTCGCCGCCGGCACCACCATCCTCGGCATGATCCCGCTGCTCTTCGACGTCTTCTTCGCCTCCATGGCCGTCACCATCATGGGCGGACTGGCCTTCGCCACCGCCCTCACCCTGATCGCGGTTCCGGTGTTCTATGCCGGGTTCTTCAAGGTGCGGGAGGATGAGGCGCCGCGGACGGGGTGATCCGGGCGGGTGCGGTGGTTCGGGGTCGGCGGGGCGGGAGGTTTGTCGGGCAGACGCGCGGCCTGACCAGGCGGCATCGGCAAGTCAGACGCCCAGGCGACTCACGCCGCCCTGCCCGCCTGCCCAAACAGCGCCCTGGCGCGTCCGAGCCCGCGCAGATAGCGACACTCGCGGCGCGCGGCAAGCGCCGCCAGCCGCTCAGGCGTACCGATCGCGACACCGAAGCCCTTGAGCAGGAAGCCCGCGTGCTCGACGAAACGCTCCGGCGCGATGCCGAGCCGGGTGAGGACGTCCGGCAGATCCGCCGGGATCGAGCCGCGCTTGCGCGGATGCAGAGCGCGGCCAAGCGAATCGACCAGGGTCAGATAATCATCGAAGGTGAAAGGAATCGCCGCAGGAACCTCGGCGGGATTACCGAAGGGCAACAGCGGCGCGGACGGCAGGCGATTCAGCGCGGTCTCCCAAAGATTATCGCTACGCGAGTCTGAAGGAGAGTCGATGGCCTTGGTCTCGGGCGATGCGGCCACACGGACCGCCGGCGAAGCCTCGTCCGTCTCGACAAGCACTTCACCAGACGCACACGCATCGTCAGCCCGCAAGGCGGCGATCCGCGCCGCAATCCCGGTATGCGCACTTTCCTCCGGCGTCTCCGCGATCCCGGCCCGAATCGGGTTGAGATCGACATAGGCCATCACCGCCAACAGCGCCGTCTCGTCGAGGATCGCCTGCGAGCGAAAGCGCCCCTCCCAGAACCGTCCCCGCACCCCATCCTCCCGATTCGCCGCCCGCGCGATCGACTCGTTCAGTATCCGCATGAACCAGGAGAGATCCGCCAGCCGCGCCCGGTAAGTCGCGACCAAGCCAGCGACCACCTCCAGCTCCGCCTCGGTCATGCCCGCCCGCGTCGCAGGCGACAGGAACCGCTCCACCACCACCGGCCCCCGGAACAGACACCGCCAGCGCCGCAGCACCTCGGTATCCGACCACCCCGCCGCCCGATCGGCATCCACCCGCACCACCAGATGCACGTGATTGCTCATCACCGCATAGGCCGCGACATCGATCGCGAACACCCCCGCGAGCTGACGCAACCGCAACTCCACCCAGCCCCGCCGATGCTCGAAACTCCGTCCCGTCAGCCGATCGAAGCCACAGAGATACGCCCGGCGCACGCAACGCGTGACGACGTGATACCAAGGCGTATCGGACAAGGAGACGAGCGCGGCGCGGGGACGAGTCATGGGGCATCTCCGCTGGAGGTGTTGGGTGAAGCGTAGGAGAGCGCCTTGCGAGCGTCAATGATAAATGGGTGTCCTTCAAATCCCGACGCCCGGAGCTATTCAATAAGCGGGCTTACAATCCCAGGGGACTTGACAGCTACACCTTTCCGGGGAGAGGGCTTTCACCTCCAATCTCTTGCCGGCTTTTCCCGGCGCTCTGGGTGTCCTTTAAATCTTTAAATCGTCCTTTGATCGTCCTTTAGATCGCTTCAAATAGGTGCTTAAAATCAATAAATGAGCGCCCTTCAGACATTGAAAAAACCCTTCAAAAAGAAAATAAAATTATACTTTTCACTATTAGCTGGAAACTTCATCTCCAGCTCATCACAAATAGCACCTAGCTTTTTAATGTCGACGTTCATTGCGTTCTCGCCAGCCGGCTCTCCTCGGCAATACAAACCAGACTTCCACTTAATGGATATCCTCACCAAATCTTGCAAGACACTAGCACTCCTTTTAGCTTTCAAAATTGGCAGCGAATAGCTAATGATGTGCCCCGGAGAAAGTCCCGGCACATCCTTTGGGTCAAGATGGATAACCAACTCTAAAACTTTCGCAATAACTTTCAAAAACTCAACCGCATTAAAAAGATCCCTCTGCTGTTGACGAAAAAGACGATATTCTTGAAGCACAACAGAAAAAACAAAACCAATAAGACCACCCAAAAAAACACTAAAAAAATCAAACTGAAAACTCATGGCGAAACCAAATCTTTTTTATCAAAATAATCAAGAAAAAAACTTTCTGAATCCTTTATTCTTTTTTGCAATCTAGATACGGAAAAACAACACTCTTCTTTTTTTGACTGACTAAAAATATGACCAACCTCTTCCAGCATCCCGTTTATCACCTGACCTTCATCAGGAATCACTCCAAAAAAACTTAAATTCTCAAAAACAGATTTATGAAAACTCATTTCAGCTCGTAACTCCCCCAAAATCATACCCAAAAAAACCTCAACGCCCTTAATGCGGCCTCTTAAAACCTTAACCACCTCCTTACCGTACTGCGCATCAGGAAGATAAAGGTAGCTGTAATTCTCGTCAATTAACAACTCATCTAACAAATAATCAGGAACAGCCATAAGGTAGTCGTCCATTATTGTACCCAAATAAGAAAAAGAAAAACAAAAATCAACAAAAAAACTTCTATCTTTATAAAGGACGTCATCAAAAGATGTCATGTACTTACCTCTAGGCGTCAAACGTATCGGCAAGTGCATCAAATTACCATGAGAAAAACCCTCGTAATTCACTTCAGCACAGCGATATTCATCCTCAGAGCAAAGGCTGCCAACCACCAAACGCACAAGATGTTCTTCATATCCATCTTCGCCACAAAAAACATCAATAACTTCTTGCAAATCTGCAGCCGCGTCATCATCCCTCTCACATTGCGCTAAAAACTTTAGCACGAGATACTTAAGCCAATATGTATGCAAATGAGGCTTATGAGCCTCTTCGCGCCCCTTACTTTTATCCCTTAAAACTGTAGCGTCTACTAAAAAAATATTTGGGAAGTGCTTCTGGTCTTGCGTATACCTTTTAAGACAATTACTAATATAAAGAACTAAAAGAGGAGCTGTCTGATGAAAAAATAATCTTTCAAAAACATCATAACGCTTCAAATCAATCCGCAAACTACTAAGAAAACAAACAAAAGATCGATATCCATGCTGACAAAGCTCACGCACAGCAGAAAGCCAAGGTGCATCTCGACTTCCATCCAAAGACAAAGCTTTATTTATAACACCTTCAGCCCCTTCAAAAAGCTTTGCTTTTCCAGGCTTCTCAGCGTTAATAGCATTAATCGCCTCACTCAAAAGCTGAAGCCTCGACCTAACAACCATATAATCTTTTATTTCAGAAATTCGAAATACGGCGCCTCGAGGATCATGAGGCACTGTTGTAGAACGATGTGGCTCCAAGTGGGTGTAAACATAATCACGACAAACAAACAAAAGACAAAAACCTTGATAACCCAAATCTCCCGCCGGACCAAACTCACGCAACAAGCCATCAATATTTTTATCAACACTAGCCCTTCTCTCTTCATTATAAATGTCAAAAAAAGAATATTTTGAA
>NZ_RHFI01000042.1:0-9850 GCF_003718685.1 Marichromatium sp. AB31
TCAGCCGGTTGAATCCATTTTTGGTCACATGGTTGGAGTGACACTGCGGACATGTCAGATACATCTTCTTCATCCTTAAAGCAAGAGATTCTGATCTTATCGAAACCTATCGATCAGGGCACTACCCGAAGCCGCAGAGATACGCCCGGCGCACGCACCGCGTGACGACGTGATACCAGGGCGTATCGGACAAGGAGACGAGCGCGGCGCGGGGACGAGTCATGGGGCATCTCCGCTGGGGGTGTTGGAGGAAGCGTAGGAGAGGTCCTCGAGAGCGTCAACGATAAGTGGGTGTCCCTTTTATCCTTTATCCTCTTTTATCCTTAATCGTTGTCAATCCAATGCAACCTGCGCCGCCCGCACGAATCGCTCGGCGATCTTTCACCAATCGAGTTTCTTAACCGCCGCGGACATGCCGCAGTGTCTATTTATGGATGGACCTAAAAAGGGGGGTTGACAATGCCAGCGAACGCTTAATCTTTGAAAATAATTCGCTGGCGTTGATTTTTCAGGGTGGCCGGATTTATTCGGTCAGCAAGTGGCTTTCTCTTTGCTCTTTTTCTCTGCTTGCTTTTTCTTTTATGATTTCCTCAGGGGATTTTGGCATGTCTTGCTGTTTGCAGCCTTTTTGCACCGAGACCGTTCTTAGTGCTTCGAATTCACCCTTCAGGGTGGAGTACTCTTGGGCTTCTGGCCCATCTCCGCCTTCCAGGAAGAAGAGGGCAGGCCAGAACAGGACCAGTCCTATCCCCATCTGCGCTGCATCGTTGTCTGCGGTCCTTTTGAGACTTTGATATAAGGTTACTGTTCTCTGGGAGACATGCTCCATTTCCATCTCTACTTGCTCGCAGTCATAGTCCTTGTACTTCAGGGGCGATACATATGCTGACCCAAGATCTTCCGGTGAAGTTGCACATCCAAAAGTTACTATGGATACGGCTGCTGCAAAAACAATCCTTTTCATTCTTCTGCCTTGTTTTTTATTTTTCGGTTTTTTGTTCTAGCGCTTGAGTTCGTGCTGTTGCTTTATTCTTCCCTCTTTCTGTTGTTGATTCTGTCGCTCCGTGTGTTCATGCGTCATGAAATGGTCGGCTGTATTGCGTGTGGCAAAAAATGTGTTCAATAGGCACGACTTGATCGGTCGCTTCGGTCCCGTGCGTTTCCTCCGGAACAGCACAGCCCCAACCACTCCTCAATCACCCCCACCGATCCCGCACCCACCGAGACCGAACCACCCCCCATCCAATCCACGCCCCACCACCCCCAACCCAAACATTCGTCGGATCGACCCCCAACCCCATCACCAACCGCAGCCCTTCGATCGCGAACGCCAACCCGCCCCCGACGATTGCCGCAACCCAGCCACCCCGAGTGTACGACCCCCATCGGTCCGAGGTCCACGGCACCAGCAACACCCCGGCTATCCCATAGAGCCCGAGGTTGAGCACCAGACTGACCAGGGCGCCGCTCTCGCTGCTGTAGTAGTGGTAGTAGAAGGGCAGGAAGCGGAGCTGCTGGAGGTCGGCGAGGATGGCCTCGGGGTTGCGCCAACGATCGAGCGTGGGGAGGCCGCCGAGCTGGAGTTCGACGAGCAGCAGCAGGTAGGGGCCGAGCAGGGCAAGCGAGGCCCGGCGGGCATGACGCGGGAGCACGGCGCGGGTGGCGGGGTCGAGACCGCGCAGGGCGGTGACGAGCCAGGCGCCGAGTCCGGCCCCGAGCGCGCGGGTGAGCACCGAGACGCCCTGGGAGACGCCGGAGACGAGCAGCACCTGAACCAGTTCGATCGCCAGCCCGAGGGTGAGCCCGAGCACCACGGCGGCGGCGCGGGTGCCGGGGCCGCGCCGGTGACGGGCGAGGAGGATGCCGAGCGGCAACGCGGTGAGGATCTCGGCGAGGCCATGGGCCAGGGCCCAGACCGCGCCCTGGTCGGAGACCGGCGCCCACAGCCAGCCGAGCCGTCCGGCGGCGGCCTTGTCGAGGATCTCGTCGACGCCCAGCACCAGATCGAAGGGGAACAGGACGAACCCGAGATAGACGAGCAGAAAGAGGCCGAGCGCGGCGTCGACGGCGCCCGCGCCGGGATGGCGCAGCCGCGCGCCGAGCCGGGCCAGCCGATGCCCGGCGAGCGTCCACAGCAGGATCCCGAGGGCGGTGCCGAGCAGCTCGGCGACGGGGTCGTTGAGCGAGACGGTGCGCGGCGGGAAGTAGACCTGCAGCGCCTCGATGCCGAGCGCCAGCAGGGTGGCGGCGAGGGCGACGAGGAGCGCGGTGCGCGCCGTGCCGAGGCGCGGCGCCCAGGCGGCCATGCCGAGCGCCGCCCAGGGCAGGTAGAGGAGCAGGTTGGCGATCCAGTCGGCGCGCCGTCCCGGGGTGAGGGTGAGCCAGCCGATGTCGGCGAGACGGGCGAGCGCCTCGGCGGGCGCGAGCGGCTGCAGATCGAAGGGGATCAGGCTGGCGTAGAGGATCGCCAGGGCGTAGCCGATCCAGGCCAGGGTGAGCGCCCGCATCGCGCCCGCGCCGCGCTCAGTCGTCCCAGCTCAGCGCGCCGCCGGTCTGGTACTCGGTGACCCGGGTCTCGAAGAAGTTCTTCTCCTTCTTCAGGTCGAGCACCTCGGACATCCACGGGAAGGGATTGGTGACGCCGGGGTACTGCTCGGGCAGGCCGATCTGGGCGCAGCGACGGTTGGCTATGAAGCGCAGGTATTCCTCGAACATCGGCGCGTTAAGCCCGAGCACGCCGCGCGGCATGGTGTCGCGGGCGTACTGCGACTCCAGCTCGACGGCCTCGCGGACCATCGCGACCAGCTCGTCGCGGAACTCCGGGGTCCAGAGGTGCGGGTTCTCCAGCTTGATCTGGTTGATCACGTCGATGCCGAAGTTCATGTGCATCGACTCGTCGCGGAGGATGTACTGGAACTGCTCGGCGGTGCCGGTCATCTTGTTGCGCCGTCCCATGCTCAGCACCTGGACGAAGCCGACGTAGAAGAAGATGCCCTCGAAGATGACGTAGAAGGCGATCAGCTCGCGCAACAGCTGCTGGTCGTTGGTGGTGGTGCCGGTGACGAAGTGCGGGTCGGCGAGGTGGCGGGTGTAGGGCAGCGCCCACTCGGCCTTGCGCGCCACCGCCGGCAGCTCGCGGTACATGTTGAAGATCTCGCCCTCGTCGAGCCCCAGGCTCTCGACCACGTACTGGTAGGCGTGGGTGTGCAGCGCCTCCTCGAAGGCCTGGCGCAGCAGGTACTGGCGGCACTCGGGGTTGGTGATGTGGCGATAGACGGCGAGCACCAGGTTGTTGGCCACCAGCGAGTCGGCGGTGGAGAAGAAACCGAGATTGCGCTTGATGATGGTGCGCTCGTCCTCGGTCAGACCCTTGGGGTCCTTCCACAGGGCGATGTCGGCGTTCATGTTGATCTCCTGCGGCATCCAGTGGTTGGCGCAGGCGTCGAGGTATTTCTGCCAGGCCCAGTCGTACTTGAAGGGCACCAGCTGGTTGAGATCGGCGTGACAGTTGATGATGCGCTTGTCGTCGACGCGGATGCGCCCGGCGCCGAGGGCGATCGACTCGAGCCCGGTGGCGCCGGCACCGGCGGGCGCGGCGGCGGGGCGCTCGTCGATCGGCAGGGTCTGCTGGGCGGCGGCCTGGGCGAAGGGCTCGGGGCTGACCACCGGCGCGGCGCCGGCGCTCGACATCAGGGTGGCGTTGTCGAGCAGGCCGCTGCCGGGGCGCGCGCGCGTGACCTCTCGGCCCGGGGTGGCCGGCGGGGGCGGCGCATCCTCTCCGGGGCTGGCGGTGCGAGCGGCGGCGAGCGGGTCATCCCAGTTGAGCATGGCGAGGCGTTCCTGTGTCGGAGGGGTCGTGGCGGAGCCGTTCTGAACCCGTTGTCGAAGGCCGCGGAGCATCCGACACAGAGGGGCGTGCTGTCAAATCGGTATCACAACATGTAGGGATAGAGATTCTCTATCGGGCACTATATATGGTGATTTCGACGCTTACTGGGCATGCTGTCCGGCCTGCGGGTTCGAGCGGGTCGGGAGCGGTGCTGTCGCCGTGGGCGGGGGCGTGACGGTGGCGCGGCGGGCGCCGGGCAGATAGGTCGCGACCAGGGCATAGAGCGCGTCGGCGGCGGCCTCGGCCTGCTCGATCGGCAATCGGTCGAAGCCGATCAGGGTGGGCTTGACGCGCAGGTGCGACTCGGCGTCGGCATAGCGCAGGAAGATCGCGCGCGCGGCCTGCTCCAACGCCTCGAAATGGGCGCGGATGGCCGCGTCGCAGCACTCGGGCAGGGTGACGAAGTCCCACAGCACGTCGGCCCGCTGCTCGGTGTGGCGGATCACCACATAGGGCGTCTGGGTCTGCCGACAGGCGTGGAACCAGTCGCTGTCGGCAAAGGGGGCGCTGGCCTCGACGCGGTCGAAGGGGGCATCGAACATGACGGATTCCTGATCGCTTCCTTGATGACGGGGTTGAGGGTCGCTCCGGGCGAGAGGCTGCGGCACGACCTGATCAACGGGCGCGTCCGGGGCGCCCGGGTCGGTTGGTATCTACCTGGGTTCTGTCAGTCGGATAAGCTAAGCCCCCGCCCGTCGATGATCAATCTCAAAGCGGTGTTGCGTGACCCAGGTCTCGGCGACTGTGGCCTGGATCTGCTCTCAGTCGTCGGAGCCGAGCTTGAGACCCACCTTGGTCACCCGGTCGCCCTCGACCTCGCGCACCACCAGCGCCATCCTGCCCAGCTCCAGTCGGTCGCCGACCACCGGGTGCTGGTTGAGGCTGCGTCGGATCAGCGCATCGAGGGTGAGGTCGCGGTCGGCGGGATCGATGGCCATGCCGTAGACCGTCGAGACCGCGCCGAGCTGCGCCTCGCCGTCGAGCACGAAGTCGCCGAAGAAGGCGCGCTCGGTGAGCCGCTCGGGCACCGGCGGGGCGACGAACAGATGGTCGAGCCCGGGCAGGGCGCGGGCCTCGGCCATCAGATAGAGATAGTCGCCGCCCCTGAGGTCGCCGAGGTCGCCGGCGTCGATCAGCTGGCGCTCGCGCACCACCGCCACCGGGCGCACCCCGGCGGGCAGATGCGGGGCGCGACGCTCGAGCAGCACCGGGGCGTCGGCGGCGAGGCGGTAGCCGACCAGCTCCAGCTCCTGTTGACCGGGGATGTCGAGTTCGACGCGCTGCACCACATGGCTGGTGGGCGGCACCTCCAGCCCCAGCGCGCGCGCCAGGCCGGCTACCGTCCAGCCCTGCACCAGCAGCGAGACCAGCACCACGAAGAAGACGATGTTGAAGTACATCGCCGCGTGCTCGATACCGGCGAGCAGCGGGAACAGGGCGAGGATGATGGGCACCGCGCCGCGCAGTCCGACCCAGCCGATGAAGGCCTGCTCGCGCCAGGTGAAGCGGAACGGCAGCAGGCACAGCCACACCGCCAGCGGGCGGGCGAGGAGGATCAGCACCGCCGCGAACAGCAGCGCATCGCCGGCCACCGGCAGCAGGTGCGAGGGCGTGACCAACAGCCCGAGCATCAGGAACATGCCGATCTGCGAGAGCCGGGCGATACCGTCGTGGAAGCGCTTGATGTTCTGGGTCGACTCCAGCGGACGGTTGCCGATCACCAGCCCGGCGAGATAGATGGCGAGGAAGCCGCTGCCGCCGAGCACCGCGGTCAGGCCGAACAGGGTCAGACCGCCGGCCATCACCGCCAGCGGGTGCAGTCCGGCGGCCATCGCCAGACGGTTGATCAGTGCGGTGAGGGCGAAGCCGCCGGCCAGGCCGATCAGCGCGCCCAGCCCCATCTGGCGGGCGAACTCGGTGAGCATCACCAGCCCGAAGCCCTGGTCGCCACCGCCGATGATCAGCTCGATCAGCGCGATGGTGAGGAAGACCGCCATCGGGTCGTTGCTGCCCGACTCGATCTCCAGGGTGGCGCCGACGCGCTGCTTGAGTTCGAGCCCGCGCGCGCGCAGCAGCGAGAACACCGCCGCGGCGTCGGTCGAGCCGACGATGGCCCCCAGCAGCAGCCCCTCGAGCCAGTTCAGCCCCAGCCACCAGGCGGCGAACAGCCCGGTGATGGTGGCGGTGATCGCCACCCCCAGGGTGGCCAGCGACAGCGCCGGTCGCAGCCCGACGCGGAAGTGCTTGATCGGGGTCGCCAGCCCGCCGTCGAAGAGGATGATGGCCAGCGCCAGGCTGCCGAACAGGTGCGCCGTCTGCACGTCGTCGAAGGCGATGCCGCCCGGTCCCTGCTCGCCGAGGAGCATGCCGATGAGCAGGAACACCAGCAGCAGCGGCGCGCCGATGCGATTGGAGAGCACGCCGACGAGCATGCTGACCAGCAGCACCGCCGAGCCGACGAGGATGATCTGATTGGTGAGGTCCATAGACCCCTAAGGATATCGAAATCGTCGGCTCGATGTCCGGCCACGCCGGTCATCGGGCGCGAGGGGAGGTGAGACGTCGAGGCGACATCCGGCGCTCAGCCATCAGCCGTCAGCCATCAGCCATCAGCCTCCAGCGGATCCGCCGTCGGCGCGATGCTGGTCGCTGACGGCTGACGGCTGACGGCTGATGGCTGACGGCTGACGGCTGACGGCTGACGGCTGGCTCAGCGGCGCCCCTGGGCCTTCTGGTCGCGATCGTAGAGAAAGCCACCGAGGGCACCGGCGCCGGCGCCGATCAGCGCGCCCTTGCCGGCGTCGCCGCTGAGCGAGCCGATCGCGGCCCCGGTGGCCGCGCCGAAGGCGGCGCCGCTGCCGGTGCGCGAGGTGGTGGTGGTGCCGCAGGCGCCGAGGGCGAGTGCGGCGATGAGCGCGGTGGGGATCAGTGCATAGGCGTGCATTTGGCGTGTACCTGTGCGGGTTGTCCGGGCCGGGGCGTCCCTGTCGTCATGCGATCGTCCTGGCTGCTAGCGTGGTGGCAAGGGCGTCCCAGCGCAAGCCCTGGCGCGCCCACCGGTGCGAATCGGACGGACGAGGTGTCGGGCGGTTCGTCCCCCGAGGCTTGGAGGCATCGCGTCGCTCCACTATAGTTCCAGACGATGACGGACACAGCGCCGGGTGAATGCACCCGTCCTCCCGGGCCCGGTCGCACGCCGTGCGCGGCACGGTGCGCCGGTTTCCGAGCCAGCCGGTCCGCGCCCCTCGTGGCGTGGACCACGCCCCCCAGATCCCGATGCCGTTGACGCCCGGGGTCGCCCATCCAGCTTGAGACGATTCTGGTGGCAAAACCAAAGACTATTTCGACAGACGACATTCTGGTGATGTTGTGCAGTTCGGTGACGAAGGTACTCTCCACCGCCACGGGTAACCAGATCGGCTATTCGCCGATGGTGCAGAAGATCACCCGCACCTGTCTGCGCCCGGACATCGGCTGCTTCGTGCTGTTCGACGGTGGATTCTCGGGGTTGGTGATCATCAACTTCTCGTCGCAGGCGGCGATGGAGATCTATCGCTCCTACATGACCAACATGGGGATCTCGGAGTCGGAGCTGGCCACCGTGCACACCTCCGACGAGGTGGCCAACATGCTCGGCGAGCTGATGAACCAGATCGTCGGCGACTTCACCGGCAACGTCGGTCGTGATCTGCAGGTCTCGATCAACCAGAATCAGCCGAAGATGCTCACCATCAACAAGGAGGTGATGGTCAGCATCGACACCAATCTCGATCGTCCGCAGGCCCGTCGCGTCGCCTTCACCACCGCCCGGCGCAATGTCTTCTACATGGAGCTGGCGATGGACAAGACCGAGTTCCTCAAGCTCCACGACTTCGAGCGCGAGGAGGTCGATCCCGATCGCATCCTCGCCGAGCAGAAGCAGAGCGACGGTTCGGTCAAGAGCGGCGCGCCGCAGCAGTCGGCGCTGGTCGATACCGACCTGCTCGAGGAGCTGGGTCTCTAGCCCGTCCGGTCCCGACGCCCCGGCACAGGGAGGTGCCGCGGCCATGCGTCTCGACGACGCATCGATCCATCCTTCCCCCCGCTTGACGCCCGCGCCCGGCGCGTCCCTGCACCGCCCTGGCAGGCTCAGCCGCGCCCGGAGAGTTGTGCGTGGGCCAGCATGGCGTCGATCTCGCGCTCGGCCTCGACCCAGTCCTCGCGCTCGTGTCCGGGCGCGAAGCCGCGCCGCTCGGCCTTGTAGTAGGCCGCCTCGCGGATCATCGCCAGACGGTGCTCGGGGTCGACGGTGAGAAAGCGCGTCGGCGGGGTGTAGCTCGCGGCGGGCGTCGCCGCTGGCGCGCTCGCCGCCGGCTTCGGTTGCGCGCGCGGTGCCGCCGCCGCGGTGGTCTTCTTGGTGGTGGTGCGCGCGCTGGTGCGAGGGCTCTTGGTCGTGCTCGCGGCGCTCGCGCGCTTCTTGCGCGGGGTTGCCGGCTTGGTCGCGGTCTTCTTGGCCGCGGCCTTGTCCGTGCTGGTGGCCCGCTTGGGGGCGGTCTTCTTGGTCACGATCTTCTTTTCTTCAGCCATGTCGCACACTCGCTTGTGGATTCCTGTCGGGCCAAACCCCTGGGGCCGTACCCTTTCGGTTTGCCTGCACGGACGACCGTCACGGGATCGCTGATCCGGCGCGACGGAAAGGGGTCCGGGGCGGGGTCGGCGCGACTGCCGCGATCTGGCCTGGCGGGTGGCGGCCGGCATCGCCTCGAGACCTCCATAGAATACACATAATCGACCTCGTGTCGGGCTGCGTCCAGGGCGATGGCGATAGGCGTACGCGGGGATCGAATTCAGTCCCCACGCAGCCCGCGCGCGGGTGGCTCGCGCCCCGCGCGCAGCGCCGGGGGCAGGGCGGCGGCGAGCGCCGCACACCAGGCCAGCAAGGGGCCGGAGAGGAGCGCCAGCGGCGGGATCTGAAGGGCCATGCTCCAGCCGAAGGCGCGCACGTTGATGATGCGAATCAGCAGCTCGCCCATCACCAGCCCGAGCGGGATGGCCAGCAGCCCCGCCACCAGTCCGAGGATCGAGCCCTGCGCCAGCAGCGTCAGGGCCAGGGCGCGGCCGCTCATCCCGGTGGCACGCAGCAGCGCGTGGGTGCGGCGGCGTTCGAGCTGCAGCGCGAGCAGGGCGCTGAGCACGCCGACGAAGGCGACGGCGAGTGCGAGCAGACGCAACACCTCAGTGATGGCGAAGGTGCGATCGAAGATCTCCAGGGTGAGCGTGCGGATCTCGCCGCTGGCGGTCAGCAGCAGGGTGCGATCGTGGGTCTCGGCGAGCGCCTGCACGCGCTCGCGCACCCGTTGCGGATCGCCGTCGGGGGTGAGCCTCAGGGCGAGCGAGCCGATGCCGATTCCCTCCCAGTGGGCGCGTGCCTCGCGGTAGGGGAGCATGAGCAGACCGCGATCCGAGCCGTAGTCGCGAAACACCGCGCCGACGCTGAAGCGGCGCCAGCCATCAGGCGTGGCCAGTTCGATGCGATCGCCGGGGGCGAGACGGTGATGATGGGCATAGGGTTCGGAGACGAGGATGCGTCCAGCCGCCCAGGGGTCGTCGTCGAGTCGCGCGAGCAGCAGCGGTCCGGTGGCGTCGGGGGCGGGGCGGTCGCGTACCAGCAGGGTGGCGTCGCCCTCGCGGGTGGTGACCGTCATGCGGCGTGCACGGATCACCGAGGCGACCCCGTCGGTCGCTACGAGCGCCTCGTCGAGACCGGGGGGCAGCGGGGCCTCGCGGCTGTCGGCGGTGACATAGAGTTCGCCCTCCAGGGTGTGGTCGAGCCAGTCGATCACGCTGTGACGGAAGCTCTCGATCATCACCCCGACCCCGACGCTGGTGGCTACGGCGAGGGTCAGCGCGGCCGCGGCGATGCCGGTGCGGGCGACCGAGCCGGCCACCGTGCGCGCCGCCAGCACCAGCGCCAGCGGAGAT
>NZ_RHFI01000043.1:0-6817 GCF_003718685.1 Marichromatium sp. AB31
AATCGCCGGCTCAAGCACATGTACGCGGATCTGAGCCTGGATCACAAGATCCTGAAGGAGATCGTCGAAAAAAAGCTCTGAGCGCCAGGGCGCGGCGCGCCCTGGCGGGTGAGTCCATGGCCGAGGGCGTGAGCAAGCGGCGCGTCTGTCGACTGCTCGGGCTGAGTCGCTCGGTGCTCGACTATCACGCCCGCCCGCGTAACGACGGGCCGCTGATCAAGGCGCTGAGCACGCTGGCCGAGCACCATCCATCCGCCGGGTTCCGCAAGCTCTATGTGCGGCTGCGCCGCGCCGGACATCCCTGGAACCACAAGCGGGTCTGGCGGGTGTATTGCGCGCTCAAGCTCAATCTGCGGCGTCGGTGCAAGCGACTCCGGGCGCTCCGCCCGCCGCAACCGCTGGTGCAACCGATCCGTCCCAACCTGCAATGGTCGGCCGACTTCATGAGCGATGCGCTGAGCAGCGGCATGAGCTATCGCACCTTCAACCTCATCGACGACTACAACCGCGAGGCGCTGCGTATCGAGGTCGACGTCTCGCTGACCTCGGCGCGCGTCATCCGCGTGCTCGAACAGGTCATCAGCGTCCGGGGGCGCCCCGAGCGTCTGCGTCTCGACAACGGACCGGAGTTCACCAGCACCGCCTTCCAACGTTGGGCCGCCGAGCGTGGCATCGCCCTCGACTTCATCAGCCCCGGGAAACAGTAAGTGGGTGTCCTATACTCTCCGCGTCAAGGTGATGCCTGCCGAGGATCGATGGGTGGTCTGGACCGCCGGTCCATCCATGGGGCCTGCCGTGACCTTCTGGGCGCTGCTGATCGCCGTTGTCGTCGCGGCCCTGGTGTTCGGGGCGATTCGCGGGATCCCGCTCAAGCGCCTCGATTGGTTCGTGCTCCTCGTCGGACTGACGCAATCGCTCCTTGCCGCGGTGGTCGTGGTGGTCTGGGTGCTCGCCTTCCATGCGCGCGGGTGGTTGTCACCGAGGGCCTCGGCGTGGCGACACAACCTCGTGCAACTGGTGCTGGCGCTGCTGACCGTCGCGGCCTTCGCCGCGCTGCTCGACTCGATCCCGTCGAGCCTGCTCGGCCAGCCCGAGATGCATATCGCCGGCAACGGATCGAGCGCCGATGCGCTGCAGTGGTATCAGGACCGGGTCGAGGGTGAGGCGTGGGTGGCACTGCCGCAGCCCGAGCTGATCTCCGCCTGGGTGATCGTCTACCGGGCGCTGATGCTGCTGTGGGCGCTGCTGGTGGTGCGTCTGGTCGTGCGGCTGGCAAGCTGGGCCTGGGCGCGGTTCGTCGCCCCCGTGGCGTTCAAGCCGATCGGGGGAGGGGCGCGGCGGGCGCAGCCGAAGGTCTAGCATGCAGGGGCAGGCGCGGCCAGGGACAGGCCATGCGCGCTATCGGCCAGGGACGGGCGAGGGCGATGCGGTCGCTGCCGGACAATCGGTCGGCGTGGTCGGGCCGAAGAGGGCCATGGCGCGGCGCACGCCGCGTAGATAACGACACTCTCGCCGTGCCGCGAGCGCGGTCAGTCGCTCCGGCGCACCGATTGCCGCACCGAACCCCTTGAGCAGGAAACCCGCGTGCTCGACGAAGCGCTCCGGCGCGATGCCGAGTCGGGTGAGAATCTCGGGCAAGTCCGACGGGATCGCGCCGCGATCCCGTTGTGCGTACTTTCTCCCGGTGTCTTCGGGGTCACTGCCCAGACTGGGTTGATATCGACATCGGCTATCACCGCCAATCTACCCAGCCCCGTCGATGTTTGAAACTCCCTCTGTCAACCGATAGAAGCCGCAGAGATATACTTGCCGCCCACAGCGCGGGCAAGCGTAGGAGAGGTTTTTGTATAAGTGGGCGGGGTGGGTGTTACTTAATTATTGGTGTTGCTTGTTTTTGGGTTGCGCATGAATTATTTGTTGCGTATTTTTGAGTTTTTCGCGAAATCAATTTGAGCGAAGGCGCCTTGCCCTAAACCATCCGGAAGCCCGGGGATATTGCTCCTGCCTTGAAATATTGTGCATGGAAGTAATGTTGTGCCTGGGTATATGTCTATGGCGGGATTGTATTTGAACATAAGTGAAAAGACTGCCGTTTCTTCAAGAAGGTATAGCTTGGAAAGTTCGAGAGAGCGGGCTAGTGTTCTTTTCGAGGAGCGGTTTCTGTTTTTTTGTCTTTCCCAAAACACATATGCATTTTTGTCGATTGCGTTATGGAATTCTATATTGCGATCGTAGAGTTTATATGTCGAGTCTAGTGATTTTTTGTAATCTTTATGGCTTCTCCAGAAATCCCAGCGGGATAGGTGAAGGTTTCTGGTTTTTGAGAAAAAACAAGAGTTCCTTTCTATCCATTCATTGCCCAATTCTATGCTTTGCTCTAACGCTTTTTTTTCTGTGATGTTGTCTTTTGACATTGAGTTGTATCGCTGCAATGTGTCATTTACGCATAAAAATATTTGACTCCCCTGTTCTGGAGTAAATCTGTTTGTGGCCCATTCTATTGTGGCGCTGAGTTTTTCGGCTTCGTGGTACTGGTGGCCGACGCTTATTTGAAGCCTGCAATTGCGATGATTTCTCCAGCTGTCTCCACGTTTCACTTTTACTGAATAATTTCCTGACGGGGGCGGGTATTGAGTTCTCCTGTGAAACATGAGCTTTCTCTTTTTGGTTTGCGTTTTTTGCTGCGGGCTTGTTTATAACTGGGCGGAAAAGCGTTCTGCGATAAGTGTAGAGTGTCGCTCTTGGGGGGGGCACGTTATTTTGGCTTGGCTTGTTAGTGTTTTTGATTTATGAGGTTTGCCGTAAAGTGGCGATGACTTTCTGTCCAGTTTATATTTTTTACGGAAATGTTAAGGTCTGCCATCTCTTTGATTTGGTAGCTTGATTCTGATAGTGCTTTTTGAAACATTTTGAGGCTGGCGAAATTATTTGGGGGTACTGAAAACTCTACACTTTCAATGTTGTGTTTTTCGAAATTACAAAGTATTTCTTTTATCATTCTTTTTCCAATTCCTTTTTTTCTGAAGTTTATATCTACGCCAACCTGCCAGATATACGCTAATTTTTTTTGCTGTTACTGCTTAATATTGCGGAAGAAAAGCCAATCACTTTGTTTTTGTGTAAAGCGACAACGGACAGATTGGTGAAATAATTTGATAGTATCCAGTATATAAAAGGGGAGTGCGCCTCTAAATGAGGGCATCCGTTTATTATCTGAAAGACTTCTGGTATATCTGACGTATCCAAGTTTCTTACAAAAATATCCATCGCGTATTTACGCTTTCTGTGGTATGTAGAAGTTATTGAATTTGCGTTTGAATATTTATCGGCCAGGAACGGGCGAGGGCGATGCGGTCGCTGCCGGACGATCCGTCGGCGTGGTCGGGCCGAAGAGGACCGTGGCGCGGCGCACGCCGCGTAGATAACGACACTCTCGCCGTGCCGCGAGCGCCGTCATCCGCTCCGGCGCACCGATTGCCGCACCGAACCCCTTGAGCAGGAAACCCGCGTGCTCGACGAAGCGCTCCGGCGCGATGCCGAGTCGGGTGAGAATCTCGGGCAAGTCCGACGGGATCGCCCCGCGCTTGCGCGGATGCAGGGCGCGGCCGAGCGAGTCGACGAGGGTCAGATAGCCGTCGAAGGTGAAGGGGATCGCTGCGGGGACCTCGGCGGGGTTGCCGAAGGGCAGTAGTGGGGCAGGGGGCAGGCGACCGAGGACGGTCTCCCAGAGATTGGTGCTGCGAGCGTCTGGCGAGCTGTCGGCGTGATCGGTCACGGCAGGTGAGGGCGGGTGCGTGGCTGGCGGGCTGTCATCCGTCTCGGACGTCGCGGTCTCCTGGGCAGCACGCGCGCGTTGCGAGCCGGGGTGGACGTCTGGCGGTGCTCGTCTTGCCGTATCGGGTGACGGCGCCACGACGAGATGCCGCCCGTTCGCCGGGCCATCATCGCCCGCCCGCAACGCGGCGATCCGTGCCGCAATCCCGGTATGCGCGCTCTCCTCCGGCGTCTCCGCGATCCCCGCCCGAATCGGGTTGAGATCGACATAGGCCATCACCGCCAGCAGCGCCGTCTCGTCGAGGATCGCCTGTGAACGGAACCGTCCCTCCCAGAACCGTCCCCGCACCCCGTCCTCTCGATTCGCCGCCCGCGCGATCGACTCGTTCAACACCCGCATGAACCAGGGAAGATCCGCCAGCCGCGCCCGATAGGTCGCGATCAACCCTGCGACCCCATCCAGCTCCGCCTCGGTCATCTCTGCCCGCGTCGCAGGCGACAGGAACCGCTCCACCACCACCGGCCCGCGAAACAGACACCGCCAGCGCCGCAACACCTCGGTATCCGACCACCCCGCCGCCCGATCGGCATCCACCCGCACCACCAGATGGACGTGATTGCTCATCACCGCATAGGCCGCGACATCGATCGCGAACACCCCCGCGAGCTGACGCAACCGTAGCTCCACCCAGCCGCGACGATGCTCGAAACTCTGCCCGGTCAGCCGATCGAAACCGCAGAGATACGCCCGGCGCACGCACCGCGTGACGACGTGATACCAGGGCGTATCGGACAAGGAGACGAGCGAGGCGCGGGGACGGGTCATGGGGCATCTCCTCCGCTGGAGGTGTTGGGAGAAGCGTAGGAGAGGGCCTTGGGAGCGTCAATGGTAAATGGGTGTCCTTTTCTTTGCGCGGGGACGGGTCATGGGGCATCTCCGCTGGAGGGTTGGAGGAAGCGTAGGAGAGCGTCTCGCGAGCGTCAACGGTAAGTGGGTGTCCTTTTATTTTCGCAGGGACGGATCGGTTGCACCAGCGGTTGCGGCGGGCGGAGCGCACGGAGCCGCTTGCAACGGTAAGTGGGTGTCCCTTTCTTCTGACGACGTGATACCAGGGCGTATCGGACAAGGAGACGAGCGCGGCGCGGGGACGAGTCATGGGGCATCTCCGCTGGGGGTGTTGGGAGAAGCGTAGGAGAGGGCCTTGGGGGCGTCAACGATAAGTGGGTGTCCCTTTCTTTTCAGAACCGCCCGCGCACCCCGTCCTCCCGATTCGCCGCCCGCGCGATCGACTCGTTGAGCACCCGCATGAACCAGGAGAGATCCGCCAGCCGCGCCCGATATGTCGCGACCAACCCCGCGACCACCTCCAGCTCCGCCTCGGTCATCCCCGCCCGCGTCGCAGGCGACAGGAACCGCTCCACCACCACCGGCCCCCGGAACAGACACCGCCAGCGCCGCAGCACCTCGGTCTCCGACCACCCCGCGGCTCGATCCGCATCCACCCGCACCACCAGATGCACGTGATTGCTCATCACCGCATAGGCCGCGACATCGATCGCGAACACCCCCGCGAGCTGACGCAACCGCAACTCCACCCAGCCGCGCCGATGCTCGAAACTCCGCCCTGTCAGCTGATCGAAGCCGCAGAGATAGGCTCGTCGCACGCAACGCGTGACGACGTGATACCAAGGCGTATCGGACAAGGAGACGAGCACGGCGCGGGGACGGGTCATGGTGCATCTCCTCCGCTGGAGGTGTTGGGAGAAGCGTAGGAGAGCGTCTCGCGAGCGTCAACAGTAAGTGGGTGTCCTTTTATTCTTCTTTTATTCTTATTCCAGGAGAGCGCCTTGAGAGCGTCAACGGTAAGTGGGTGTCCCTTTCTTCGGTTCTATTAAGCACAAAAAGGGGCTACGGAAAAAATGTCGGCTGGTGCAACTTGTTACGTGTTGATTGGTACAAACTCGCGCTCAATTAAGTTAATTACTGAGGCAACTGTTTCATTGCTTATACTCATTACTTTTGCACCACCTTTTTTTCCTTGCTCTACGGCAAATCCTCGACCTTCAAGAAACTCTTTAATATCATCATAGATATCCCTGCTCCGGCCTATAGAGAGATGATGCTTACCCGACTTCCTTGCATTTACGTAGTAAGTTAGCTGTTTTTCATCACTGAAAAATGTAGGCCCAGAAATCCGTGAACTGGATCTAAGAGGCTTCTCTAGTAAATCTGAAATTTCGCCAAGTAAAATATGATCAGACGTTTGTTTCGCTTCTACCTCTTTACGAAGGACGCTTTGAGTATAAGCGTCATTACTTTGCTCAATCGGTAATTCCTTCGCACCTATTAGCTCCATAATTGGTTGCATACGCTCGACTAAAGTATCGTCTTTATCTAAGAACCATTCACCCTCAACTCGGCTGTCATCCAGGAGCATATGTAACGCATTTTCAACAGCCCGTGCGTCATGATGCTCCCAAGCAGCTATACATTGCGCCTTTATAGGAGATTTTGTATTGCTTATCTGTAACAACCTTGAACTAAGGCTTGCATTCCCGGCTCCAGTTATACCCACTTTTTTATACGGAATATCGACGTTCCCACCAATATCTACATGACGCATTACATAGATAATATTTTGCATTATTCAAAAATACTCCGAACTCTTAAAGACACGTAACGTTGCAAATAACCGGTGCAAATGGAGCGCAGCGGAGATTGCATCCGAGTTAATTTGCCTTGTTCGGCATATTTATACTTTCATTGAAAGCATGCCTGCCAAGTTTCTTAAATCACCAGACAACAAATTCTGGTAGCGCCCTGACCGATAGGTTTCGATAAGATCAGAATCTCTTGCTTTAAGGATGAAGAAGATGTATCTGACATGTCCGCAGTGTCACTCCAACCATGTGACTAAAAATGGATTCAACCGGCTGAAAAAGCAGTTGTACAAGTGTCAAGATTGCGGTCGCCAGTTCGTTCTCCATCCTGCCAAGGGGCCGGTTTCTCAGGAAACCCGCGAACTGATCGATCGGTTGCTGC
>NZ_RHFI01000044.1:0-5500 GCF_003718685.1 Marichromatium sp. AB31
ATCTCGAGCGTCGATCAGCCCGGCGGCCTCGGCCAGCGACAGCACCCGGTCGCGGGCGCGACGCGCGGCCTCGGGATGGCGGTCCGGGCGGCGCGCCTCCGGCGCCTGGGGCAGCGCCACCAGCAGCGCGGCCTCGGCGAGATCGAGCCGACGCGGCTCCTTGCCGAACCAGGCCAGGGCGCCGGCGCGCACGCCCTCGAGGTTGCCGCCGAAGGGGGCCAGGGTCAGATAGGCATCGAGGATGCGCGACTTCGGATAGGCGCGCTCGAGCGCCAGCGCGGTGCGGATCTGCGCGAGCTTGGCCGCCGGGGTGCGGGTCGGGTGACCGGCGCGCAGCCGCGCCAACTGCATGGTCAGGGTCGAGCCGCCGGAGACGATCCGCCCGCGTGTCGCCCACTGCCAGGCCGCGCGCGCCAGGGCGCGCGGATCGACGCCGGGGTGACGCTCGAAGCGCCGGTCCTCGATCGTCAACAGCAGGGCGAGGTAGTCCGGGTCGAGCGCGGCGGCGGAGGTCGCCAACCGCCAGCGCCCGTCCTCGACGGGGAAGGCGCGCAGCAGTCGCTCGTCGCGATCGAGCACCTCGACCGCGACCGGGACCTCGAGCACCGGCGCCGTGCCGCCGAACAGCCAGCTCAGGCCACCGAGCAGCAGCGCCAGCCCCGCCGCGACACCCCAGCGCCGCACCGGCCGGCTCAGGGCGCCGGCGGCGCCACCCGCAGCTCGCCGCTCGCGCCCCAGCCGCGCAGTCGCGGTCGGTACATGTCCTCGATCCGCGCCGGGGCCAGGGCGAACACCCCGGGCGCCACCGCGCGGGCGCGATAGGCGAGACGAAAGCGCCGTGGCGCCGCCTCGTCACGTTCGAGCGCGACCACCAGGGCATCGCGCCCGAAGGACTGGTGCAACGGCCACTCCACCGTCTCGCCCAGCCAGTCGAACCCGGCGGGTGCATCACCGCCGAGCAGCCGCGGGTTGGCGATCGCCAGCCCGCCGGGCAGCGGGTCGACCACCAGCAAGCGTCCGCGCCGCGCCCGGCTCGACTCGACATCGAGCACCACCACCAGCTGCTGACCCTGCACCAGCGCGGCGGGATCGAGCGCTCGACCGTCGAGGTCGTGATAGCTGCGACTGATGCGATAGCCGACGCCACCGGCGACGACTGCGCCCTCGGGCACCCCGATCCGGGTCTCGACCAGGGTCAGCGGACCCTCGCCCGGATTCTCGATCCAGGGCGCGGCGGCGAGCGCGGCCGGGTCGAGGCGCAACGGCAACACGCCCTCGTCATCACCGCGCGAGAGCACCCCGGCGGCACGCGCCAGCCAGGCGAGTTCCTGGGTACTGAGCGCGCCCTCGAGATCGAGCCCGGCGAGCAGTTGCGCCGGCGCCTCCAGCGCCACCCCGGACTCGGCGGCGAGCACGATCACCCCGGCGCGATCGCGCAGCCAGGAGCCGTAGTCCTCGCGCCAGCCGTCCGCGTCACCGGGCGGCGTCATCGCCACCGCGCTGGCGAAGGCGCGCGCGGCGCGCTCCTGCTCGCCATAGCGGGCGAGTGCGGCGCCGAGCTGGGCGCGCGATAGCGGCGTGGCGAAGTGCTCGAGCCGTGCGTCGAGGTAATAGCGCAGATCGCCGAGATCGGCGCGACCGGCCCGCGCCAGCACCGCCAGCGCATAGGCCAGGGACTCGCCACCGTGGCTGAACTCCGGGGCATAGGCGACCTGGTTGGCGAGGTTGTCGAGCGCCAGCGCCAATGCCTGCGCCGGCACCGCCAGCCCGTGCGCGTCGGCGCGAACCAGGAAGTCGCTGACATAGGCGTCGAGCCAGGCCGAGCCGCCGTCCTGCCCCCAACGCCCGAAGCCGCCGTCGGCGCGCTGGCTGGCGAGCACCTCGGCGAGGGTCTCGGTCAGTCGCGCCGCGACCTCGCGCGGCGCCTCCAGCGCGCGCGCCCGATCGGCGAGCGCAAGCAGCGGCAGGGCGCGGCTGACCCGCTGCTCGGTACAGCGATAGGGATAGCGATCGAGTGCAAGCAGCGGCCCGGCGACATCGATGCCGGTCATCGCAGCATCGGCGAGCACCAGGCTCGCGCCCGCCGGCGCCAGCCCGGCGAGAGCATCGGCGGCGGGCCGCCAGCGCTCGCCCGGGGCGAGACGGTGCCAGCGACGGCTGAGCGTCGCGGCGCGCTGATCGCGCACCTCGAGGGCGAAGCGACGCTCGATCGGCGCGCCCACGGGCGGCACCAGCCGCACCCGCAGCGCCCCCTCGCCCGCCGCCGTGGCACTCAACGGCAGGTCGAGCGCCACCGGCGCACCGGGCGCGAGCATCACGTCATGGCCCCGTGCCTCGACCGGGATCTGCAACGGTCCGGCCGCGGTGACCTCGACCCGGGCCGGACCGCTCACCCCCTCGAAGGCGGTCAGTTCCAGCCCGAGGCGGCTGCGATCGCCCGGGGCGAGCAGCGCCGGCAGGCTGGCGCGCACGCTCACCGGATCGCGCACCAGCAGCTCGCGCGCGGCGTGCCCGACCCCATCGGCCGACCAGGCCATCGCCGCCAGGCGCACCCGCCCCTCGAACTGCGGCAGCGCAAGCCGCACCCGCGCGCGCCCCTCGGCGTCGACCTCGAGGATCGCCGATTGCAGCGCCAGCAGCGGCTCGGTCGGCGGCGGCGCACGGCGCTCGAGGATGCCGCCGTCGCCGCCGCTGCGCACCACGCCCGGGGTGGCGCCGAACAGGTCGATCAGCCGACCGTAGAGATCGCGGATCTCGGTGCCGAGACGGCGCTGCCCGAAGTACCAGTCGTCGGGGGCCGGGGTCGGGTGGTCGGTGAGCGCGAGGATGCCGGTGTCGACCGCCGCCAGGGTGACGTGGACCGGCTCCTCCGGGGTCGCGCCCGCGACCTGCAGCGTCACCTCCAGCGGCGCGCGCGGACGCGCCAGCGCCGGGGCCTCGATGGCGACGCCGAGGCGGCGCGCACCGGGATCGACCGCCACCCAGCGCAACCCGATGGCGCGCCCCGGCATGCGCCCGGCGGCGGTATCGAGCGGGCGGTGCAACAGCACGCAGACATAGGCCCCGGCGCCCCAGTCGGTCTCGACCGGCAACTCCAGGGTCAGCCCCTCGGCGGGCACCTCGACCTGCCGGCGCGCCAATAAGCGCTCGCCGAGCACCAGCACCGTCGCGGTGCCGGCGAAGCGCGGCTCGAGCCGCACCCGTACCCGCTCACCGACGGCATAGCCGGGACGATCGAGGGTGACGCCGAGCAGGTCCGGGGTGTCCTCGCACCCAGGGGCGGTGGTCCAGCCGGCATCGAAGTCGAGCGCGACCGGCAGCGCCCGACCGGCGCCATCCTCGACGGTCAGTCGATAGCTGCCCCAGTCGACCGCGGTCTCGAGCCGCGCCGGCGTCTCGGCGTCGAGCGCCAGCTCACCGCTGGCCACCCGCCGGCTGGTGACGATCGGTTCGTAGCGCCAGCGATCGTCGAGGCGATACCACTGGAAGCGGGTCTCGAGCCGCGCCAGGGTCCAGCGCGCGTGCTCGACGGCGATGCGCTCGCCGCTCGGATCGAGCGCGATCAGCTCGAAGGCGGCACTGGCGCCGCTCTCGACCCGATCGTCGAAGAGTGCGCGCGCGCCGAGCCTGGGCGCCGGATCGCGCAGCGCGCGGGTCAACCGGCGCTCGACCGGGCGCGCGCCGTCCTCGCTCGCGCGCACCTGCAGCGTCAGCGCCAGCGGTCTGGTGGAGGGGTCGAGTTCGGGGAGCACCAACGGCATCCGCGCCCGGCCGGCGGCATCGGCGCGACGCGTCGGCAGCGCCGCGCCGAGCGGGGTGAAGTCCTCGTCGGTGAGACCGAAGCGGAACCCGGGCGCGGCCTCGAGCTGATCGCGGGCGACCACCCGCAGCTCACCGTCGAGCTGCAGGCCCGCGCCCGGGGCACCGTAGCGATAGCGCGCCTCCAGCCCGAGATCGGGCAGCGCGGCGGGGTCGAGCGGACCGGGCGGCAGCTCGGCGACGAGATCGACGCGCTCGGGGACGAAGTCCTCGACCAGGAAGGCCACCTCGGCCAGCGCCGGGCCCTCGGGGTCGGCGTGGAGACGGGCGCGCCAGGTGCCGTGCATGGCGGTGTCGGCGAGCGCGACCTGAGCGCGGTAGGCGCCGCCGCCCTGGTCGTCGAGCCGCTGACGCCGGGCGACATGACCGTCGGGACGCTCCACCACCAGGGTGGTGGTCAGCCCGGTGACGGCGGCGGCGAGCCGGTCGCGCACCAGCGCGGTGAGCACCACCGACTCACCCGGACGATAGGCGCCGCGTTCGCTGCTCAGGAAGACATCGAGCGCGGCGGCGGGCGGGCGCCCGGCGACACCGCGATCGCGCAGGTCGAAGGGGGCGCGGGCGAGATCGAGGAAGGCGTAATCGCCGGCCGCCTCCTCGGCCTCGGCCACCAGCAGCGCCGGGGCATCGCCGCCGCGACCGCGCAGCAGCCCGGGGGCGAAGCGGGCATAGCCCGCGGCGTCGCTGCGGGTCTCGCCGAGCACCCGGTCGTTGACCGCGAGCAACCGCAGCCGCACCCCGGCGCGCGGCTCGGCGGTGCCCAGGGCGCGCACCAGGACGTGCAGCCCATCGGCGCCGGTGAGCGCGCTCAACCCCAGGTCGGAGACCACGAACCACTGGCTCGCCAGCGACTCGTCACGCTCGGCGGACAGCTCCTGCGGGCGTGCGGTAAGCAGATAGACCCCCGGCTCGAAGCGCTCGACCAGGGCGTCGAGCGGGATGCCGGTGCTCACCTCCTGGTTGCGACGGGCATCGACCGCGACGCTGCCCGACCACAGCGCCGAGCCCAGACGCTCGGCGATGCGCTCGCGCGACCAGCGATCGAGCTGGCGCTCGAACAGGCCCTCGGCGCGCACCTGGGTGAGCGCGCGGTCGTCGACCCGGTAGAGCTCGAGCGCCAGACGCGCGCTGTTGACCGAGACCACCGGCAGACGCGCGCCGCTGCCGCGCGGCAGGACATAGGCGCGCGACTGGAAGCGGGCGAGCGGGGCGCGATCGCGGACATAGAGGTCGAGCTCGACGTCCCTGGCCAGTACCTCACCGGTGGCACTCGGCAACCCGGCGCGCAGCCGCACCCGATAGCCCTGGCCATGACGTACGCCATCGAGACAGAGCTGGTCGCGCTCGGGTTGGAGGGCGAGGTCGGGGTCGCCCTCGACGCGCACGAAGTCGTCGATCTCGGCACGGTCGCGGGCGAGCGGTTCGCTGAAGCGGACACAGACCCTGGGGGCGGCGGCATCGGCGTCGATGGCGTGATCGAGCACCCGGAAGCCGTGTTCGGCGAGCAGACGGGCGTACTCGGCGCGCAGCGTCGCATCCTCGTCCAGGGCGAGCGCGGCGCGGGTGGCGCGGATCGCCTCGGGCCACGACTCGCGCGCGGCGAAGGCGCGCCCGAGCAGGGCGAGCGTGGCACCGTCCTCCGGGGCCAGGCGCGCGGCGGCGAGCGCGGCGGCGAGCGCGG
>NZ_RHFI01000045.1:0-5392 GCF_003718685.1 Marichromatium sp. AB31
CGTTGCCGCCGGTGATCGTCAGCGTCGAGAGATCGACGTCGTTGGCCGCGCCGCTGGCGGCCACGAAGTTGCTCCCGGTGACCGTCAGCACCCCGGTGTCGGCGTCGTAGCCCGCCGCGGTGATGGTGGGGACGGTGTCGATCACGAGCGCCTTGTTGGCGCCGAGCGAATTGGCCGCCCCAGGCGAGGGCAGGGTGAGCGCGGCCGGGTTCCCGGCGCCATCGTTGATCGTCGCGCCGTTGAGGGCTAACGCCGTGGTTGCGACATAGTCGAGGTCGGCGCTGGTGTCGCCGGCCTGGATCGTATAGGCGAAGCTCAGGGTCGTGGTGCCCGAACCCCCGCTGTAGTCGACTGTACGATCACTCGCCCCGGTCTCGAGGGTCAGTTGTGGCGTGCCGGTGACGGTCACCGCCTCGCTGAACTGGACCTGCACGGTAATCGTCTCGCCGATGCCATAGGTGCCGTTGGCCGTCGTCGCCGAGACGGCGCTGACCGTCGGGGCCTGGTTGTCGAGCGTGGCGTTGGAGGTGTCGGCGATGATGGTGGTGTTGCCAGCGTCATCGGTGACCGTCACCGAGGCGTTGCGATTGGCCGCCTCGATCGTGCCGGGGGTGACGGTATAGCTCGCCGTCCAGGTGCCGCTGCTCTCGCTTGCAGCCACTGCCGCACCGCCACCGAAGGCGCTGAAGTCCACCGTCACCTCGGCGAGGGTGTCGGCATTGTTGTCGCCCGAGGCGGTATCGTCCCAGGTGACGGTGACCGTGTCGCCGGTGACGAAGGCCCCACCGGTGCCGCTCGCGCCGGAGAGGCTGATGTTGGCGTCGGTGACGACGGGGCTGTCGTTGTCGAGCGTGGCGTTGGTGGTGTCGGCGGTGGTGGTGGCGTTGCCGGCATCATCGGTGGCGGTCACCGAGACGTTGCGACCGGTAGTATCGAGACTGCCGCCGCCATCTTCGGTGATGGTGTAGGTCGCCGTCCAGGTGTCGCCGCTGTTGCTCGCGGCCACCGTCGTGCCGCCGCCGAAGGCGCTGAAGTCGGCGCTGACGCTGGCGATGTCGGCATTGTTGTCGCCCGAGGCGGTATTGTCCCAGGTGGCGGTGAGGGTGTCGCCGACCTTGTAGGCCCCGGCGGTACCGCTGGCCCCGCTGATCGAGAGGTTGGCGTCAGTCACCGTGGGGGCGAGACGATCGACGCTGTGTGTGGTGCCCGAGGTATAAGCGGTGGCCACATTGGTGGCGTCATCGACGATATCGGTCGCCCCCTTGAGGTCGAGGCGCAGCGTGCCGTCACCGGCGATGGTATCGACGGTCACCGTGTAGCTGGTGCCGGAACCGGCAACCCCGCTGATCGTGCCCGAGGCGTTGCCGGTGGTGGTGAGCTGGAAGTCGTCGGCGCTGACGTTGCTCACCGATTCGTCGAAGGTGACGCTGAAGTCGACCGAGGCGGCGTTGGCCGCCGGCGCGCCGGCGGGGGCGTTGCTGGTGATCGCGGGCGCGACGTCGTCGGTGACGTTGATGGTGACATCGACGTCGGATGGCGTCGTGCCATCGGTGGCGCGGATGCCCAAGGTGTAGCTGGAGGTGACGCTGGCGTCGAGCTGGCTGGTGTCGTTGACGCTGATCGCGCCGGTCGAGGCGTCGATGGCGAAGGCGCTGCCGGTGTTTCCGGACTGGATGGAGAAGGTGACGCCGTCGTCGTCGCCGGTGGTGGCGACCGTGCCCACCGCCGAGCTGTTGGCGGCGGACTCGTTGGCGCCGAAGCTTTGCCCGCCGGTGATGGAGGGGGCCACATCGTTGACCGTAATGGTCAAATCAGTGTCGACGGTCCCGCTGCCGTCGTTGGCCCGGATGGTCAGGGTGTAGGACGGTGTGGTTTCAAAATCCAGATCGTCGGCGTCGTTGACGGTGACGGCGCCGGTGTTGGAATCGATCGCGAAGGCCGAATTGCCGTCGCCATCCTTGTTCCCGTTGCCGGCGGTGATGGAATAGGTGATCCCGGCATCCGCTCCGCCGCTGTCGCCGTCGTTGGCCTCGATGTCGCCGTCAGCCAGCACCTGCGTACCGTTGGTGGCGGTCTCGGAAACACTGCCGTCATTATCGACGGTGAAGACCGGATCGTTGGAGGGTGACTGAACGTTGGCTAGGACCAAGTTATCAATTTCGGCGTTCTCAATGCTTCCGTCCTGGGCAACAATGTAAAGCTTGCTGATGCCCGTGAAGCCGGTCAGCGTGGCGTCCTGGCTATTTCCGTTTGAAATGGCGCCTGTTTTGTAATAGTCGCCTGCTTTATCGGATGTTATGATGAAAATTTCGGAATGGACACCATAGTTCGTCAGGTTTATGCTTGAAATATCGAACGTTTCTCCTCCCTGAAAATACAGCGTTGCCTTGGTCTCTGTCGCTCTGTTTGCACCGATGTTTCCGTATCCGTCGCCACCGTAAACATAAATGTACGTGCTCTCGCTTGCGCCATCGAGCACCAAGGTATAGTTGCCCCCGGTGAGGGTGTAGGTGGCGTTTTCGTTGGCATCGCCGCTCCCGTACGCGCCGCTGGTCGGCGCGCTGTCGAACGTGATGGTCCCGCTGTACGCTAGCACACCGTCGAAGCCCTCCACCCCCGTCGCCGCCCAAGGCGTTGCGTCGATGGTGCCGCGGGTGACCTCCAGGTCCCAGTCGCCGCCCAGGGCGTCGGCGCCGGTCGCATCGTCGGAGGCGGCCACGTCGGCGCCGGTTAAGATCGACAGATCGCCCAGGAACGCGCGACCGGCGCCGTCGGCGCCCACCTCGCAGCCATAGAGCAGCAAATCCCCGTCCTCGGAGATTGCGCTGGAGATGATCCCCAAGGCATCCAAATGCTCGTCCAGGCTGTCGCTGCTCAGCACGTCATCGCCGAGATATACCTGCCCACTCGCCCCGTGCGAGAGGATGTGCAGTGCCTCGATTCCACTGCGTCCCTCCAACGCCTCGGCCAGTTCCTCGATCCCATCGCCGTTCCCGGAGAGCAGAATGACCTCCAGCCCGGCCTCTTCGGCGGCGAATTGCAGGCTTTGATAATCCGGGACCTGAGTATCGATGACGGCGATTTGCTGGGAGTCGGTCATGGCGGCGGCATCTCTGATCTGCGGCAGGGTGTCCGTGGAGGGGGCTCAACGGGCGCTGAACGGGTTGGGCGGTTTAGGCCAGTGCTTCCGTGCCGGTCTCGGGGTCATCGCTGCGCTGGGCGACGATGACATTGGCCTGGCTGCCGTTGACGGTGCGCCAGAAGTCCATGCCCTGGCACTTCTTGAACAGATCGGGCGGCAGGAGGGTGCGTCTGGGCTGGAACTCGACCTTGGGGCGGATACGGTGCAGCCCGTCGACGCCGAGCGCCTCGTCGAAATCGGCGGCATCGTATTCCACCCGGTCGAAGTCGTGGCCCTCGTACCAGGGCTCGCCGATGAACTGATAGATCAGCGGCAGCACCCTGGCTGGGGCGCGCGCCAACAATTCGTAGTCGACGATCAGCAGGGAGGCGGCCTGCTCGCCGTAGAAGGCCTCCTTGAGTCCGCTCCAGGCACGACCAACCAGGGCGTCGTGGTGCATCAACGTCTCCACCCGGCTGTAGACGGTGCCCTGGTTCTGGGGGCCGAACAGTCGGGTGAAGTGATAGGGGTTTTTGCGTACCTGTCGCTCCAGGCTATCCATCACCCAGGAGACGTCACGCACGCAGGCGATGACCTTGGATTCTGGAAAGAGCGCGGCGAGCAATGGCATGCGCGCCGTCCAGCCACGGTTGGTGTCGAAGATCAGTGGGCGCTCGGTCAGGCCGTCGTAGTAGCTGGAGAAGAGCGCGCGAAGGATGTGCTCGCGTTGCCCGGGCTGAAGGGTCAGGGCGACCTCGGAGCCCGGGCTCATGATCTGCATGGCGCCGTTGACCAGGGCGCCGAGCCCGCTGGTCATCGAGGCATGGATGCGGGGGTTCTGGCGCAGCAGGGCAGCGAGCAGTGTGCTGCCGGCGCGCGGCAGCCCGGAGATGAAATGAAAGGTCTGGGAGCCATCGTGCATGGATCGAACCTTTGTCGCAGATCACTGATGGACAGGCGGCCGGCCGACGCCAGGGCTCAGGTCAGGGCCGTGGATCCAGAGTCATCGGCCCCCGGTGTCCGGCACCAGACTCCCGACCTTTCAACATTGCGTCTGGCTGTTTCGATTCCGCCTTCTCCCTGGGCGCGGAGACCGTGCTCGGCCCTGATCGCCTGCACTCGATCAGATGCTGAAGCGTAAGCGTATTCAAAACCTTAGACTGCGGTCTATGTCAATTTTTTGGGGATGATACCCAGTCGAATCCTTATCGTCGGTCGGGTTGCGTTGTCGGTGCAGATCGCGCTTTCTCCATGATCGCGTGGCAGCGATCGTATATCTCTGAAATCAAGCTGAGGGCATCCCCTTATACCTTCAAGAATCCGGGCTGCCATGTGTACTCAGGCGAGCAGCAGCTCGGTGTCGGCAACGGTGCCGAGTCGCCCTTCGGCCGCGCCCCAGAGCACGAAGTGCGAGGCGGCGTCGAGCCCGGCGGCGGCGACGTCGGGGTTGTCCGCGAGATAGGCGCCGGTGTCGAACCAGGGGCCGGGGGCGCGGTCCTCGTCGGCGCCGTAGCACCAGTAGTGCTCGACGGCCGAGGCGAAGGTGCCGTCGGCGACGGCGGCGGCGACGTCGGGGTTGTCGGCGAGGTAGTCCTCGGCGTCCCAGAGCGCGTGCGGTGCGCGCCCCTCGGCCATGCCCCAGCCGAGGAAGTGGGACTCGGCGCTGACCATGGTGCCGGCGGCGATGGCGGCGGCGACGTCCGGGTTCTCGGCGAGGTAGAAAGTCGCGTCGAAGGCGTTGTCGGCGGTGAGGGTGAGGTCCCGGGCGCCGTTGCCCAGGTAATGGACGATGCCCGAGGCGATCTCGCCGTTGTCGACGGCGGCGCTGACCTCGGGGTTGGCGGTCAGGTAGGCGTTCTCGTCCCAGCTGGCGTTGGGCGCGCGGCCCTCGGCCGCGCCCCAGGTGAGGAAGTGCGCCTCGGCGTCGGCGATGGTGCCGCTGGCGACGGCGGCGGCGACATCCGGGTTGGCGGCGAGATAGAAGGCGGCGTCGAAAGTGGCGTCGATGCCGAGCCCGGGGTGGCGGGCGGAGGAGAAGGTCTGCACCAGGGTGATGGCGCCATCGGCGGTGCTGACCAGCAGCTCGACATCGGCGCCGAGGGTATCGGTGCCGGTGGGGCCGAGCAGGGTGGCCGAGCCGTCGGCCGCGCGCGTCAGCGTCAGCTCGGCCATGGTGGCGGCGACCTCGGCGGTGTCGGCGCCAAAGCCGCCAGCAAGCTGGTCGTTGCCGCTGCCGCCGACGAGGATATCGGCGCCGAGTCCGCCGTCGAG
>NZ_RHFI01000046.1:0-2500 GCF_003718685.1 Marichromatium sp. AB31
TAAGGTCCTGGCAGTGACCTACTTTCGCATGGGGAGGCCCCACACTATCATCGGCGAGGTCCTGTTTCACTTCTGAGTTCGGGATGGGATCAGGTGGTTCCAGGACTCTATGGCCGCCAGGAAAACTGCTTTGTCTTGCCCGATCATCTCGGACAGGACCAATTCGGTTCAGATCGTTGTCGGCAGTTGCGTGAGCCGAGGCCCGTACAACGCACTTGGGTGTTATATGGTCAAGCCGCACGGTCAATTAGTACAGGTTAGCTTCACACGTTACCGCGCTTCCACATCCTGCCTATCAACGTCGTGGTCTTCGACGGACCTTCAGGGGCATCAAGTGCCCAGGGAGACCTCATCTTGGGAGGGGCTTCCCGCTTAGATGCTTTCAGCGGTTATCCCGTCCGTACATAGCTACCCGGCAATGCCACTGGCGTGACAACCGGAACACCAGGGGTACGTCCACTCCGGTCCTCTCGTACTAGGAGCAGCTTCCCTCAAGTCTCCAACGCCCACGGCAGATAGGGACCGAACTGTCTCACGACGTTCTAAACCCAGCTCGCGTACCACTTTAAATGGCGAACAGCCATACCCTTGGGACCGACTTCAGCCCCAGGATGTGATGAGCCGACATCGAGGTGCCAAACACCGCCGTCGATATGAACTCTTGGGCGGTATCAGCCTGTTATCCCCGGAGTACCTTTTATCCGTTGAGCGATGGCCCTTCCATACAGAACCACCGGATCACTAAGACCTACTTTCGTACCTGCTCGACGTGTCTGTCTCGCAGTCAAGCACCCTTATGCCTTTGCACTCATTGCGCGATTTCCGACCGCGCTGAGGGTACCTTCGTGCTCCTCCGTTACGCTTTGGGAGGAGACCGCCCCAGTCAAACTACCCACCATGCACTGTCCCTGATCCGGATCACGGACCGAGGTTAGAACTCCGAACATACCAGGGTGGTATTTCAAGGTTGGCTCCACAGCAGCTGGCGCCACTGTTTCAAAGCCTCCCACCTATCCTACACAAGTAGGTTCAAAGTCCAGTGCAAAGCTATAGTAAAGGTTCACGGGGTCTTTCCGTCTAGCCGCGGGTACTCGGCATCTTGACCGAGATTTCAATTTCACTGAGTCCCTGGTGGAGACAGTGCCGCCATCGTTACGCCATTCGTGCAGGTCGGAACTTACCCGACAAGGAATTTCGCTACCTTAGGACCGTTATAGTTACGGCCGCCGTTTACCGGGGCTTCGATCAAGAGCTTCTCCGAAGATAACCCCATCACTTAACCTTCCGGCACCGGGCAGGCGTCACACCCTATACGTCCTCTTACGAGTTTGCAGAGTGCTGTGTTTTTAATAAACAGTCGCAGCGGCCTGGTCACTGCAACCCTCTTCGGCTCCACGAGCAAGTCGCTTCACCTACCAAGGGCGTACCTTCTCCCGAAGTTACGGTACCATTTTGCCTAGTTCCTTCACCAGGGTTCTCTCAAGCGCCTTGGGATTCTCACCCTGCCCACCTGTGTCGGTTTGGGGTACGGTCATCTGTAACCTGAAGCTTAGAGACTTTTCCTGGAAGCTTGGCATCAATCACTTCGTTCCCGTGGGAACTCGTCATCACGTCTCAGGATTGTGTCCCCGGATTTGCCTAAGGACACTCCCTACTCGCTTGGACCGGCACTACCATCGGCCGGCTGACCTAGCCTTCTCCGTCATCCCATCGCAGTTACAGCTGGTGCAGGAATATTAACCTGCTTCCCATCGACTACGCCTTTCGGCCTCGCCTTAGGGGCCGACTCACCCTGCGCCGATGAACGTTGCGCAGGAAACCTTGGGCTTTCGGCGAGGGAGACTCTCACTCCCTTTGTCGTTACTCATGTCAGCATTCGCACTTCTGATATCTCCAGCATGCCTGACAGCACACCTTCGCAGACTTACAGAACGCTCCCCTACCATGCGTTTACACGCATCCGCAGCTTCGGTACATGGCTTGAGCCCCGTTACATCTTCCGCGCAGGCCGACTCGACCAGTGAGCTATTACGCTTTCTTTAAAGGGTGGCTGCTTCTAAGCCAACCTCCTGGCTGTCTGGGCCTTCCCACATCGTTTCCCACTGAGCCATGATTTAGGGACCTTAGCTGGCGGTCTGGGTTGTTTCCCTCTCGACGACGGACGTTAGCACCCGCCGTCTGTCTCCCGTGGTCAAACTTGCTGGTATTCGGAGTTTGCATCGGTTTGGTAAGCCGGGATGGCCCCCTAGCCGAAACAGTGCTCTACCCCCAGCAGTCATCCACGAGGCGCTACCTAAATAGCTTTCGGGGAGAACCAGCTATCTCCGAGCTTGATTAGCCTTTCACTCCGACCCACAGCTCATCCGAATCTTTTTCAACAGATCCCGGTTCGGGCCTCCAGCGCGTGTTACCGCGCCTTCACCCTGGCCATGGGTAGATCGCCCGGTTTCGGGTCTACTCCCAGCGACTAAGACGCCCATTTAAGACTCGCTTTCGCTAC
>NZ_RHFI01000047.1:0-5293 GCF_003718685.1 Marichromatium sp. AB31
AACCCCGACGTCGCCGCCGCCGTCGCCGCCGGCACCTTCGCCTCGGCCGTCGAGCACTACTGGTCCTACGGCGCCGACGAGAACCGCGCCCCCGGCCCCTGGTTCGACACCGCCGCCTATCTCGCGGACAACCCCGACGTCGCCGCCGCCGGGCTCGACGCCACCTCGCACTTCGTCCTCTGGGGCGCGGCCGAAGGGCGACTCGGCACCGTTGCCGACACCGCGCTGCTGCTCGCCTGAGCGCACCACCGCCCCGGCGATCCGTCGGATCGCCGGGGCGGTGGCTACGACGCCATCAGTGGCTCAGGTGAAGGTCGCCGACCACAGCTGTGCCGGTCGGTCGTGGTAGCGCCCGACGTCGCCGACGTTGGGACCGATGAACACCCCCTCGATCAACCCCAGGGTGGCATGACGCAGGTTCATCATCAGGTGACAGGCGGTGGGCAGCACGCCCGGTGGCCCGAGGAAGGTAAGCCGGAAGGGGCGACGCTCACTGCCGCTGAACAGCGGCGCCTCGCCCTCGTGCACCTCGACCAGGGTGAGCGGCAACGCGCCGCCCATGGTCTCGAGCTGGAAGGGATGGCCGACCTTGTCGCGAAAGTGGTCGGCGCGGAGCATGTAGAGACTGCTGGGGGCGGCCTGCTCGGACATGGCGGATCCTCGCGGGAGACGGGCACCAGGCTGTGCCCGGTGAGATGGACGAGACGATTGCGGCGCATGCCGATCAGCTACGCGGCGGATAGGTCCCGTCGAGCGCGATCGAGAAATTGATCGCCAGACAGGGGCCGCGCACCGGCACGGCCTGCCCACCCCCGGGCTGCGTCGCTGTTGCCGTGAAGGGCTTGAGGGTGGTGTCGGCCGTGCCGGTCGAATAGGTCCTGGCGTCGATGGTGGCGAGACCTGCGGTCCCGGCGGTCTTTGCCAGGACGCGATCCGGACCCGGCGCACCCTCGCCGCCGTCGCCACTCTGGGCGGGGATCGCGACCTCCACCTGAGGGTAGCCCGAGGGCAGATTGGCGATGCCGAGGAAGACGTCCTCGCTTCCCGCCTGCTGGCCTATCGGGAGCAAGGTCAGTCCCGGCCCGGCGCCGAAACCCACGGGCGCGCGACCGCGCAGATCAGGCAGCGCGAATGTCGTCTGACCGTTTCCCCCGTAGTAGTTCGACAACAACGAGAACAAGGCTGAGTTCTGCGCGGGGGACATCATCTGCCCCTCGCACAACGAGAAGTCGCGTGGCGCGTAGTTGAATCCGAACAGCGCGATCTCTCCGATGAAAGGGTCCACCATGACGGCCTCCTGCATTGCTGTCTGTGATCGTTGCCCATGAGACGGGCAGTCCAGGACGAACGGAGGACGTGCTGCGCCACCGCTCGGGATTGGGGATCGATACGACGGGCATCCTTGAGCAGGAAAGCTTGGGCGTACACGATCCGATATCAAGCCAATCCCTCGCTTCGTGCTGGATGTCGGCGCTCGCGCTGCACGGTCTGCGAAAAACATCCGCACATCATCCATGAAACCCTGCTCACTCTCGCCCCCTTCCCCCACGCAGAAAAGCCCCAATAAAACAACCTCATCGCTGCAGTATCCACGCGACACCCACGCCCTCACCCCGACACTGGGGACAGGGCGGTCATTCCAGTTCGTGCCAGGGAGATCTCCCGATGCCGACGGTCGCAGCACAGAAGGAGTTGTTCGAGAGCGGATCATCTAACCGACTGACCAGAGGTCGCTATCCACCCGGTCGCGGCCTGTCGGAGACACTGCTCGTCGATCCCGGGGTGGCGCGGTCCGAGTGCTTGCTCGATGGACTCGCGCGCCCGATACGGGTGCACCGACTCGGCTCGGGACGATCGCCCCTGGCGCAGATCGCCGAGGCGATCGACGGACCTCGACCCATCGACAGATTACACATCCTGTCGCACGGCGAGCCCGGCGTGCTGTGGATCGGCGGGGCGCGCGTGGATCGCGAGACCCTCGACGCATCCCCCCGGACACTCGCCCGGATCCGGCGCGCGCTCGCCGCGCACGCCGAGGTCGTGCTCTACGGTTGCGCGGTCGCCGCCGGCGCACGCGGGCGCGCACTGATCGAGATGCTCGAGACAGCGCTCGGGGTGCCTGTCCACGCCGCCACCACCCCGGTCGGCGAGCACGCCCGGGGCGGTAGCTGGAGTGCCTTCCCGGCGCCGCTTTCGGCCTTCGACGACCATGCCTGCGCCAGCTTCCCGGGCCTGCTCGGGATCAGCAGCGAGGACTTCGACAGCGCAACCGCTGCCTCCATCAGCAACTCGACCTCCAAGACCTTCGGGGACTGGACCTTCACCAGCTCACCCAGCTCCACGTTGGCATTGGTCAAGAGTACGGATGCGCCATTCAAGCTCAACCAAGACGGTGGTGCCGGTGATTACTGCTTCGTCTGGAACGGCGGCGGATCGCTGAACGTCAGCGACTTCACGCTTTCATCGACCGACGGTACGGACTTCGACCTCCAGAGCTTCGACTTGGGTTCCAGTTCCGGCTCCAGCACCATGGTCACCATCAGCGGCTATCGCGACGGTGGCGAGGTGGTCGCCGGGGAGGTGGTCGATCTGACCACGGGCGACAGCAGCGGCAACATCACCTACAGCTTCACGGCAACAGATGGCGGTACCAGTTACGGCACCCTGACCTTCGGCGCCGCCTTCGACCAAGTCGACGAGATCCGTTTTTCGTTCTCCGCCACGTCGACCGTAGAGATCGACAACATCGCCATCGCCCAGGTCCCCTCCAACACCGCCCCGGTCACCACCCTGCCGGCGACCCCGAGCATCGCCGAGGACAGTAGCGCCAACGCTATCGGCGGTCTCTCGATCGCCGACGACGACAGCGACGACCAGAGCGTCACCCTCACCGCGAGCAATGGCACCATCGCGCTGACCGCCAACGGCGGCGCCACGGTGACCGACAACGACGGCAGCGACGGCACCCTCGCCTTCAACGGCACCCTTGCCCAGGTCAACGCCGCGCTCGGCAACCTCACCTTCACCCCGAGCGCCGACTTCGCCGGCAACGCCGGCCTCCGGGTGCAGACCGACGACGGCAACGGCGGCAGCGACGACGACACCCTCAGCATCACCGTCACCGCGGTCAACGACGCCCCGAGCTTCAGCGCCGGCGCCACCCTCGGCACGGTCGCCGAGGACAGCACCGACCCCGCCGGGGCGACGGTATCGAGCCTGATGGGCGCCGTCTTCACCGACACCGCCGACAGCGACGCCCTCGCCGGCATCGTGATCGGCGCCGACGCCGCCAATGGCGTCAGCGAGGGACGCTGGCAGTACTCGACCGACAACGGCTCGACCTGGTACGACGTCGGCACCGTCTCGACCAGTGCCGGATTGCTGCTCGACACCTCGGCCAAGCTGCGCTTCGTGCCGGTGGCCGACTACAACGGCAACCCGGGCGCGCTCACCGTCTTCGCCGTCGACGACTCCTCGGCGACCACCTTCACCAGCGGCGCCACCCGCCAGACCTTCGACACCACCAGCGACGACGCCACCTCCAGGGTCTCGGCCAGCGGCGTCGCCCTGGGCACCACGATCGGCGCCGTCAATGACGCCCCCACGGTCAGCGCGCCGGGCAGCGCGCTCGCCCATACCGAGGGCACCCCGCTGACGATCCAGGGGACCGGTTTCAGTGTGAGCGACCCCGACGCCGCCGCCGGTACCCTCACCGCGACCCTCGCCGCCGCCGAGGGCACCCTGAGCGTCGCGGTCGGCGACTCCGGCGCGAGCATCGGCAGCGGCAACGGCAGCGGCACCGTCGTCCTCACCGGCACCCTCGCCCAGCTCGACGCGCTGCTCACCGGCGGCGGGACCGGCACCATCGCCTACTCCGCCGTGGACGCCCCCAGCGCCTCGACCACCCTCACCCTCACCGTCAACGACGGCGGCAACACCGGCAGCGACCCTGGCACCAGCGGCGACGGCGCGAGCGAGCAGGGCAGCAACAGCGTCACCATCGATATCACCGCCACCAACGACGACCCCACGCTCAGCGGCCTGCCGAGCGATCTCGACGTCAACGAGGACACCGCCAGCAACCTCGACCTCTCGGCGGCGACCTTCGCCGATGCCGACGCCGGGGCCGGGCAGGTCACCCTCAGTCTCGGCGTCGACACCGGCACCCTCGCCGCCAGCAGCGGCGGCGGGGTCGTCATCGGCGGCAGCGGCACCACCACCCTGACCCTGAGCGGCACCGCCGCCGCCATCGACACCTATCTCGACACCGCGAGCAACATCCAGTACACCAGCGCAGCCGATGCCAACGGCAATGACGCCGCCACCCTCACGCTGAGCGCCAACGACGGCGGCAACACTGGCAGCGGCGGCGGCACCACCGTCGCCCTGGGGACGGCCAACCTCGACATCGCCGACACCCCGGACATCACCTCGGCGACCTACGACGCCGCCACCGATCAACTGGTGGTCACCGGCAACGGCTTCGCCACCGGTGGCGGCGCCGGCGACGACATCGACGTCTCCAGGCTCACCCTCACCGGCGAGGGCGGCGCGACCTACACCCTCGCCACCTCGGCCGACGTCGACATCGACTCCGCTACCCAGTTCACCGTCGCCCTGAGCGGGATGGACGCCCCCAACGTCGAGGCCCTGCTCAACCAGGACGGCACCACCTCGGCGACCAGCACGACCAGCTATGCGCTCACCGCCGCCGACGACTTCAACACCCCTGTGAGCGCCGGCGACACCAGCGGCAGCGCCGGCGTCACCGTCAGCAACCATGCCGCGCCCGCGCTCAGCTCGGCGACCTACGACTGGTCGACCGGGGTGCTGACGCTGATCGGCACCAGCCTGGTGGTCGCCAGCGGCGCGACCAACGATATCGACGCCTCGACCATCACCCTCACCGGCAGCGGCGGCGCGAGCCATACCCTCACCGACACCAGTGACGTCGAGGTCAGCTCGGCGACCACCGCCAGTCTCACCCTCAGCGCCACCGACCAGCTCGTCGTCCGCGGCCTGCTCAACAAGGACGGCACCCAGGCCGGCGATACCACCACCTACAACATCGCCGTGGCCGATAACTGGGTCGCCGGCGCGCCGGCGGCCGCCGACATCGCCGATACCACCGGCAACGCGGTCACGGTCGGCAACGTCGCCGCGCCGACCATCACCGCGGCGGGCTACGACGCCGACACCGGGGTGCTGACGGTCACCGGGAGCAACTTCGTGGCCGCCAGCGGCGCGGCCAACGACGTCGATCTCTCGACGCTGACGATCACCGGCGGCAACG
>NZ_RHFI01000048.1:0-3236 GCF_003718685.1 Marichromatium sp. AB31
TCCTCAAGCCCGCGCCCTGGACGCCGCCCTCGCCCGAGGTGCGCTTCCTGCGGGCGCTGCTGGCCCGTCAGCGCGCCCTCATCGAGGACCTGCGACGCGAGCGCAACCGCCTGGAGAAGGTCGAGGCGACCCACACCCCGGCGCTGGTGCGCGACTCGGTGCGCGAGAGCATCGCCTTCCTCGAAGAAGCCCTCGCCAAGCTCCAGCAACAGATCGACGACCACCTCGACGGCCACCCTCAGCTACGCGAGGACGTCGACCTCCTCACCTCGATCCCCGCCATCGGCCTCAAGGTCGCTCAGCGCTTCGTGGCGTTGCTGCAAAGCCGCCCCTTCACCTCGGCCCAACAGTTCGCCGCCTACCTCGGGCTCGTGCCCGTCGAGCGACAGTCGGGCACCTCCGTGCAGGGGCGCCCCAGACTCTCCAAGGCCGGGCCTGCGCATGCCCGCGCCACCCTCTACATGGCCGCCGTCACCGCCATTCGCTACAACCCTCACGTCAAGGACCTCTACGAACGCCTCCTGGCGCGCGGCAAGCCCAAGATGGTCGCCCTCGGCGCCGCCATGCGGAAACTCGCCCACATCTGCTTCGGCGTGTTCAAGAACCGTCGCCCCTACCAGCCCGATTACGCTTCCGCGGCTTGACGGGAAAGACGGTATCTTTGCGGTTCAATCTCCTGGCGGCTTGAATCTCCGCACCGACTTGCACGCAGTGAGTGTAATGCTATAACGTCCCGCGTTCTGTCTTGCGATTTGTCAACGCCTCTTCCATGCCGTCTCCGGTCCATCCACAACCCCGTCGTGCGCGTGCCCCATTGGCTGCGTTGCTGCTCGGTGTTGTGTTGCTGTGGACGCAGACGGCGCTGGCGGCGCATCAGCTCGAGCACCTGGTCCACGATCACGATGGCCCCTGCCTGATCTGTCTGGGGGGTGTCGGGATCGGCTCGCCGCTCGGGGCCGCGCCGCCGTCGCTGTATCAGGTCCGCCCGCGTGAGATCGGGCGGCTGTGCTCGGCGCCACTCGTCTGGCCGGGCGCATGCTCCTTCCTGCCTCAGCGCGCTCGCGCGCCCCCCGGTTCGGTTCGCTGTTGATCGCTGTGACGTTTTCGATCACCCGCTGGTGACCGTTGGCGTCCTTGTGCTCCACCCAATGATCAGGAACCGAAGCCATGTCCACACCGAACCTGCTGCGTGGCGGGGCGGGCGCGCTCGCGCTGCTGCTGCCGCTGTGTGCCACAGCCACGACCGATGATGCCGAGATCGCCGAGCTGCGCGCGATGATCGAGGCGATGAAGGACCAGTACGAGACCCGTATCCAGTCGCTCGAACGCCGTCTCGCCGAGGCCGAGTCGCGCCCGCCGCCACGGGCGGCCCTCCCCCCCGGTGACACCGGCTCGCGTCCGATGCGCGCGCCCGTGGTGCACCAGGCGCCGACACCTGCGCCGACCCGTGGCGCGCTGAGCGCGGCCAATGCCTTCAATCCGCAGATCTCGGTGATTCTCGACGGCAACTACTATCACGACGACCTCGACGGCGAGGGTTCGGGCCTGGTCGGCCAGGCCTTCCAGCCCTCCGGTGGTGATCATCACGATCACGACCACGCCGGTCACAGCCACGGCACCTTCGACAACGGCTTCAACATGCGTGAGGCCGAGCTGAGCTTCGCCGCGACCATCGACCCCTATTTCGATGCCGCCATGCACATGGCCGTCGACAGTGACGGCAACGTCGAACTCGAAGAGGCCTATCTGCAGACCCGCGCGCTGTCGCACGGGCTGCGGGTCAAGGCTGGACGCTTCCTCAGCGGCTTCGGCTATGCCAACGCCCAGCACCCGCACCAGTGGGCCTTCGTCGACCAGAACCTGCCCTATCTCAATCTGCTCGGGGTGCACGGTCTGCAGGACACCGGGGTGCAGCTGACCTGGCTGCCGGCGCTGCCGGTCTACACACTGGTCGGGGTCGAGGCGCTGCAGGGCGATCAGGAGCGCTTCGGCGCCACCTTCGGCGACGAGACCCTGGAGGCGCTCGGGCTCGACGAGGCCGGCGACGGCCCGCGGCTGTGGACCGCCTTCGCCAAGATCGCCCCCGACCTCGGCGACCAGCACGCGCTGCAGTTCGGCGTCTCCTTCGCCCATGGCGACCGTCAGCAGGAGCTGCACGCCCATACCCACGACCACGACGCCGAGGTGCACCAGACCGCGCTCGACGGCGACGCCGATCTCTGGGGTGTCGATCTGGTCTACGCCTATGACGCGCCCGGCTACGGCGGCAAGGGCGACCTGCGGCTGCAGAGCGAGTATCTGCGTTCGATCAAGGACCTCGACATCATCGCCAGCGCCCATCCCGAGCAGCTCGGCGATCGGCGCACCTTCACCACCGACGGGCTCTACGCCCAGCTCACCTACGGGATCGCGCCGCGCTGGACCCTGGGGCTGCGCTATGACGTGCTCGGCCTGACCAACAGCGTCGGCGGCGACGCCGATGCCGACTATGGCAGCTCCGAGCGCTGGACCCTGGGGCTGACCTGGGGGTTGACGGAGTTCTCCCAGTTGCGCGCGCAGTACGCCCGCAACGACATCCTGGTGGCCGAGGACACGCGCGAGCGCTTCGACGCCTTCTATCTGCAGTTCCTGATGAGCATGGGCAGCCACGGCGCCCACGCCTTCTGATGCCCCGGAGGAACGCCATGAACAGATCCCTGATGATCCGCGCGGGCGTGCTGCTCGCGGCCCTGGTCGCGCTGCCGGCGCAGGCGCTCGAGGTGGTGGCCACCAGCCCGAGCATGGGTGCGTTGGTGCGCGCGGTCGGCGGCGCGGACACCACGCTGACGGTGCTCTCCGGGCCCGAGCGCGACCTGCACCGGTTGCAGGCGCGCCCGAGCATGATCGGCGCGCTGCGTCGCGCCGACCTGGTGGTGGCGGTCGGCGCCGAGTTGGAGATCGGCTGGTTGCCGCTGGCGATCGCCAGCGCCGCCAACCCGGCGATCCGCCCCGAGACCCCGGGCTATTTCGAGGCCGCCGCCCAGGTCGCGCTGCTCGATGTCGGCACCCCGGCCGATCGCGCGCTCGGTGACGTCCACCCGCTCGGCAACCCGCACCTCAACCTCGATCCGCTGCGCATGGCGACGGTGGCGCGGGCGCTGGCCGAGCGCATGGCCGGGCTCGATCCGGCCGGTGGCCCCGGCTATCGCGCCGGCGCCGCGCGCTTCGCCGGCGCCGTCGAGCGGCGGCTGCCGGCG
>NZ_RHFI01000004.1:0-191428 GCF_003718685.1 Marichromatium sp. AB31
CACCCGCGAGCAGCTGCTCGCGCAGGGTCGCGAGCAGCTGGCGCGGTCGCAGCGGCTTGGGCACATGGTCATCCATCCCCGCCGCCAGACAGGCCTCACGATCGCTCGCCATGGCATTGGCGGTCATCGCCACGATCGCGACCCGCTGCCCGGCACCGGACTCGCGCGCGCGGATCGCGCGCGTCGCCGCGAGCCCGTCGAGCACCGGCATCTGCATGTCCATCAACACCAGCTCGAAACGTCCGGGCGCAAAGCGCTCGAGCGCCTCGGCACCGTGCTCGGCCAGCGTGACCACACACCCCCAGCGCTCCAGCAATGCCCGCGCCAGACGTTGATTGATCACATTGTCCTCGACCAGCAGCACCCGCACCCCAGCGAGCAGCGCCGTACCGCCGGGCGCGCCCGAGGGCGCCGGGCGCGGCCCATCCAACGCCCGCAGCAAGCCGGCGACCTCGCCCGGACTCACCGGTTTGGTCAGCACCGCAAAGCCCGCGGCGGCACAGCGTCGCGCCTCCTCGCCCTGCAGCCCATAGGAGAGCAGCGCCAACCGCTCACGTTCGACCAGCCCGGCCTCGACCAGCCGCTCGGCCAGGGCCACGCCACCGTCGCGCGCGGCGATCAGCGCCAGGGTCAACGGCCGCGCATCGCGGGCGCGCATCTCGGCCTCGACCGCAGCGGCACTCACCACACGCAACCCCAGCCGCTCGAGCCAGTCGACCAGGGTGAGGCGCGCACGCGGGTGCGGCTCGACCACCAGTGCCCACCCTCGAGACCGAGACGCCTCGGTCTCGGCTCCGGCGACGAAGGTCTCGTCGAGCGACAACGGCAACTCGACGGTGAAACGGCTCCCCCGACCCGGCTCGCTGTCGACCGTGATCCGCCCCCCCATCAGTTCCACCAGACGCGAGATGATGCTCAACCCCAGCCCGGTACCGCCGAAGCGGCGGGTGATCGAGACATCGGCCTGACCGAAGACCTCGAAGATCCCCTCGAGCTGGTCGGGGTGGATGCCGACCCCGGTATCGGCCACCGCGAGCGCGACCCACTCGCCCTGGCCGGAGGAGAGGCGCTCCAGGGTGACCCGGATCTCGCCGGCGGCGGTGAACTTGATCGCGTTGTCGCAGAGATTGACCAGCACCTGGCGCAACCGCGCCGGATCGCCGAGGCGCCGCCGGGGCAGCGTCGGGGCAAGCTCCAGGACCAGCTCGACCCCCTTGGCGGCGGCCCGTGTGCCGAGCGGCTTGAGGGCCCCGGCAAGGAGTTCGGCAAGATCGAAGGGGATGTGCTCGAGCTCGACCCGGCCGGCCTCGATCTTGGCGAAGTCGAGCAGGTCGTTGAGCAGCGCCAGCAGGGTCCCGGCCGAGGCGCGCACGATGGTGAGATAGTCGCGCTGGGTCGGATCCAGGTCGGTCTCGAGGGCCAGCTCGGTCATCCCGATGATGCCGTTCATCGGGGTGCGGATCTCATGGCTCATGTTGGCGATGAAGCGACTCTTCGCCGCGTTGGCCGACTCGGCCATGTCGCGTGCCTCGCGCAGCTCGGCCTCGACCCGCTTCCACGCGGTGATGTCCATAGCGACCCCGGTCATGCGCGGCGCCCGACCGTCGCCCTGATCGCAGGGGGTGGCCTGAACGCGATGATGACGCAGCTCGCCGCCGGGCAGCAGCACCCTGAACTCGGCCTCGAGGTCGCGCGCCTCGTCGAACGAGGCGCGCAACGCCGTCTCCATCCGCGCGCGGTCATCCGGGTGGAGACGGCGCAGCCAGGTCTCTACCCGGCCATCGAACTCGACCGCGTCGAGACCATGCAGGGCCAGCATGCGCGCATCCCAATCGAGTCGGTCCCCTTGCGGGTGCCACTCCCACACCCCGAGCCCGGCGGTGGCCGCCGCCAGCTCCAGGCGCGCGCGCTGATGACGCAGCTCGGTCTCGAACAGACAACCGCGTGCGGCATTGGCGAGACGACGCACCAGCGGCACGAAGGCCCGCTGGAAACGGGTCGAGAGCATGCCGACATCGGCCCCGCGCAGCAACAGCAGCACCCCGAACCCCTCGAGACGGAAGGCATGGAGTGCACAGCGCGAATCGACCGCCACCAGCGGCAGGCCACCGGGCTGCTGGCGCAATGCCTGATACAGCCCCTGTGGCGTCCAGCGCTCCCAGAAAGCGGCATAGCAGGGGTTGCGCGCGAGGTTGCGCGGCAGCATGCAGCTCAGCGGCGGCGCCGTCGACGAGACCTCTTCGAGCTGGAGCACCGCTGCGCCGCTGCCCTCGAGCAGGCGCATCATGCTGACCAGGAAGCGGCGCACCATGGGCTCGAGATCGACGCTTTCACCGATGGCCACCGCGAGCGCGTAGAGCACCTCGGTCTCGTCGTTCGGGGAGGTCGCCATCACAGCGCTCCGCCGGGCGGCACGAAGGCGCGCAGCAGCGCTTCGAGCGAAGGTGGCGCCATCGGTCGTCCGATCAGATAGCCCTGCACCTGATCGACCCCGAGCGCCTCGACGAAGTCGCACTGACGCTGGGTCTCGACCCCCTCGGCGATCACCGTCAGCCCCAGGCTCTGCCCCATCACCGTGACCGCGCGCACGATCGCCCGCGCCCGCCGTCCCCGGGTGACGGTGGCGACGAAGGCGCGGTCGATCTTGAGCACATCGAGCGGGAAGTGCTGCAGATACTCGAGCGACGAGTAACCGATGCCGAAGTCGTCGATCGCGACCTTGAGCCCGAGCGCGCGACAGCGACCGAGCAGCTCGACGGCGGCCTCCGGCTCCTGCATCGCCAGGCGCTCGGTGATCTCGAGTTCGATACGACCGGGGTCGACGCCAGTGTCGCCGAGCACCCGCTCGATCAGCGTGAACAGCCCGGGGTCGAGGAACTGACGCGCCGAGAGGTTGACCGCGACCCCCAGGCCCGTCCCCTCCCAGGCGACACACTGACGACAGGCCTGCTCCAGCACCCAGGCGCCGACCGGCCGGATCAACCCGAGCGACTCGAGCAGCGGCACGAAGCGCGCCGGCGAGAGATCGCCCCAGCGTGGATGGCGCCAGCGCAGCAACGCCTCGACCGCGACGATCTGCCCCGACTCGAGATCGAGCTGCGGTTGGTAGTGAAGATGGAACTCCTCGCGCTCGAGCGCGCCGTGCAACGCCTGCTCCAGCTCCAGCGCCTCGGCCAACCCCTGACGCAACCGTGGCGCCGAGGGCGCCTCCTCGCTCAGCGTGCCACGCAGCCGCGCCAGACGCTGCGCCTGCTCGGCGAGCGCGAGCAGCTGCTTGGCGTCGTCGCCGTGACCTGGATGACAGCAGAATCCACCGCTCAGGGTGAGCACCAGCTCGCGCCCATCGATCGGATAAGGCCGCCCCAGCGCATGCAACAGACGGGCGAAGCGCGCCTGCAACCTCGGCAGATCGGCCCCGCAGAGCAGCACCCCGAACTCGTCGCCACCAAGCCTGGCCGCAAGCTCCGACGACCCGCCGGACTGTTCGAGCCGCTGCGCCAGGCTACCCAGCAGCAGATCGCCCGCAGGCTCGCCCAGGGCGTCGTTGTGACGATGGAACTCGACCACATCGATCCAGCCGACCAGCAACACCGAACCCGTCACCACCGCCCGGCGCAGCGCCTCCTCGATCTGGCGCAGGAACAGCCGTCGATTAGCCAGCCCGGTCAACTCGTCGTGCAGCGACAGATAGTCGACCAAATCCTCGGTGCGGCGCATCTCGGTCACGTCCTGGAGCACGCCCAACACCCGCTCGGCGTCGTGCTCGGAGTGCTCGCCGACCACCCGCAGCAGCCGCTCGCCATTGTCGCCGCACAGCCGGAACTCGATCTCGAAGGAGCCCTTGCCGACGCGCGCCACCTGCATCATCCGCTCGAGCCGGGGGCGATCGGCGGGGTGGACCAGCGCCAGCACCGAGGACACCCGCTCGAGCGCACCGGCATCGACCCCGAGCAACACGGCCGCGTCATCGGACCAGGACAGCGCATCATCCTCCAGCGACCATTGCCAGAAGGTCAGCCGCGCGATGCCGCGCGCCACCCGCTCGTGCTGACGATTGCGCCGCACCTGCAGGTTGAGTGCGCCGGCGTGCAGCGCATAACGGACCCGCTGGCTCAGCAGCGACCAGTTGATCGGCTTGACCATGAAATCGGTGGCGCCGGCCTCCAGCGCCGCCTCGATGGTCTCGACCTCGTCGGCCCCGGTGACCATGATCACCGGCGTGGCGATCTCGACCTCGAGCGCGCGGATCCGCCGGCAGACCTCGAGCCCGTCAATCCCCGGCATGCAGACATCGAGCAGCACCAGATCGGGCTGAATGCGGGCAAAGCACTCGAGCGCCTGGGCGCCATCGGCGGCGGCCTCGACGGCGAACCCCTGGCGGCGCAACGCGCCACAGATCAGCCCCCGGGTCGGGGCATCGTCATCGACGACCAACACCCGCCCGAGCGCACCCGTCCCCTGCGTATCCGCCCCCTGCGTCCCCATCTAGTCCTCCATCTCCCGATGGCCCGCGATCTAAGGTTGAGGCAGGAGCAACCGATACAAACCGTCGCGGCTCGAACGGCACCCAGTCAGCAGCCACAAGCCCGAGGTGATCATCATGCACCATGTCGACCCCGAGACGATCGCCGAGCTGCGCGACCTGCTCGACGAGGAGCTCGACGCCATCATGCTCGCCTTCGCCCAACAGCTCCCCGTCCAGCTCGAGCGCCTGGAGCAGGCCTCACCGAGCGAGTGCGGGGCGCTGGCCCATGCCCTCAAGGGCAGCGCCGGCAACATCGGCGCGACCATGCTGGCCAGCGCGGCCGGCGCGCTCGAACAGGCCGCGCGCGCCGGCGAGCCCGAGACGATCGCCGCGGCCCGCGCGCAATTACGCCCACTGGCCAACGCCACCCTGGACGAGCTGCGTGCGCTCGGCGCGCTGCGCGAGGCGCCCTGATGCCCACATCGCTCCAGAGCGCGGGCGCCATGCGCCCGGTCTTCGTCGGTCGCCAGCCGATCTTCGACGCCAGCGCGGGGATCGTCGGCTTCGAGCTGCTGTTTCGCGCCGGACACACCGACAGGGCCGCGATCGACGACAGCGACCGCGCCACCACCGAGCTGCTGCGTACCGTCTTCGTCGACATCGGCGTCGAGAACCTGGTCGGTGACCGGCTCGCCTTCATCAACCTCTCGCCGCGCTTCATCGGGCGCGAGGTGATCGCCGCCCTGCCCGCCGAGCGCACCGTACTCGAATTGTCGGTCAGCGCCGGGATCGGTCCCCAGACCCTGGCCGCCATCCGTCTGCTCAGGGACCAGGGCTTCAGGGTCGCGCTGCAGTGCACGGGCGCGGGCGCGCTGCCGGCGCACGCGCTCGAGGCCGTCGATCTGGTCAAGCTCGACGCCCGCGCCACCGCGGCACCGGAGCTCGAGGCGCAGTGCGCCCGGCTCGCCGCCCACGGGCTCACCCTGATCGCCGAGAAGATCGAGGACGAGACCACGCTCGCCCGCTGCCGGGCGCTGGGCTTCGATTATTACCAGGGTTTCTATCTCTCCTACCCCAACGTAATCGAGGGGCAGCGCATGGCCGGCGCGGCGCTCGCGCTGCTGCGCCTGATCGAGACCCTGCAGCGCCCCGATACCACGGTGGCCGAGATCAACCGCAGCATCACCAGCGACGCGGCGCTCAGCCTGGAGATCCTCAGGCTCGCCAACAGCCCCCGCTTCCGTCGCCGCGAGCCGATCGAATCGGTCGAGCACGCGATCATCGTGCTCGGGCGCGACACCATTCGTCACTGGGCGCTGCTGCTCACGCTGCGCCGCACCCAGGGCTCGCCGGTGGCGATCGAGCAGATCCTGATACGCGCACGCATGGGCGAGTTGCTCGCACCCGTGCTCGCACCCGGTGATGCACCCCAGCGCTACTTCACCCTGGGGCTGCTCTCGGCGGTCGAGCGCTTCCTCGGCGTCGCGCTCGAGGAGATGGTGGAGCAGGTGCGACTGGGACCGGAGCTGCGCGCGGCCCTGTTCAATCATGAGGGGATCATGGGGCTGGCGCTGGAGATCATCGAGGGATTCGAGCAACCCGACACCCCCTTGCCCGACGACCTCGCGGTCACCGCCGAGGCGCTCTCGACCCGCTATATTCAGGCCATCGACTGGGCGCGCGAGACGCTCGACACACTGAAATAAAGGACGATCGAATGGATGTGACGCGTCATTGCACCGCCGCGCTGCTCGGTGTCGCGCTCCTGCCGACACTCGCTGCCGGCGCCGGGTTCGACTGCGAGCGCGCCTCGACCCCGATCGAGCACAGCATCTGCGCCGACGCCGAGCTCGACGCGCTCGACGCCCGGCTCGCCGAACTCTATCGCGCCGCGCGCGAGCGGCTCGCGCCCGCCGAGCGCGAGGCATTGCGCCAGACCCAGCGCAGCTGGCTCGCCGCGCGCAACCGCTGCGGCCCGGATCGAGACTGTCTGCGAGCGCAGTATCTGCAGCGCATCGAAGCGCTCGCACCACCACGGGCACGGCTCACCCGCACCGGCCCGCACTACCAGCTCGAGGCCAGTTATCCGGTGTTCGCCGGAGCGCCGGAGACGATCAACCGCGCGGTGCGTGCATTCGTCCAGGATCAGGTCGATGCCTTCCTCGCCAGCACCGAGGAGCTCCTGGCCGATCCCGAGCCGCCGCTCGGACCGGCATGGTCGTTCGCGCTCGAGGGCGAGGCCGGCCACCGCACCGACACCCTGCAGGTCGTCGCGTTCGAGGGCTATGCCTATTACGGCGGGGCGCACGGCATGCCGCTGTTCGCGCCGCTGCTGCTTGATCTGTCCGAGGCCCGCGCGCTCGACCCGGCGGAACTCTTCCGCGCCGACAGCGACTGGCTCGCGCGGCTCGCCCGACTCAGCCGCGCGGCACTCGCCGGACGCGACCTGCTCGGTGCCGATGCCGACTGGGTCAACCAGGGCACCGCGCCGGTGGCGGAGAACTATCAACTGTTGCTGCCCGGCCCCGATGGGCTCACGGTGATCTTCCCGCCCTATGCGGTCGCCGCCTATGCCGCCGGCGCACAACGGGTGCTGATCCCCTATGCCGAGATCGACGACCTGCTCGCACGCCCCCTGCAGGCGCCTTGAGTCAGGCGCGCCGGAACCGGACGCGATGGCGCGGGTCGAAGGCGATCGCCCGCATCCCGTCCCGCCGCTATTGCGAGACCGGCGGGGACGGGATGGGGGCGGCGATCAGAGCAGCACGCTCACCAGCTTGTAGGCCGAGCGCTCCACCGCCTTGTTGACGAAGGCGCCGACGAGCGCCTTGCCGAACAGGGTGCCGGCCCTGGTCGCCAGCTCACCGGAGCGTGAGTCGATCTCGACACAGCCATGACGCTCGAGGGCCTCGAGCAGCTGGGCACGACCGATGCGTGCCGGATCATAGAGCAGGGTCAGGCTCGATGCGCGCGGATTGAAGCGCACCTCGGTCACCCCCTCGAGCGCCTGCAGCTCACGCTGCGCCTCGCCGTCGAGCAGCGAGCGACAGCGCAGTGCCGCCGAGCGGATACGCAGTCGCCCTGGAACATGATGGATGTAGTGACTCATGGAACCCTCGGTACTCTCGTCGCTGGAAGGTCATCGATGTGCCTGGCCTGTCGCCGGCGCCCACCGGCCCGGGAACAACCGAATCCGTGCCGTTTCGCGTCGTCGCTGCGCTCCTGCAACGGCCTGTCGGAGTGTCGTCGTCCCGACGCCATCGCAAACGCGAACGGTTATCGATAATAGTTCTCGATCAGGCATTAAGCAAGGGTTGTGCGCGTTTGTTTCTTGCCGACAACCTTGCTATTTTCGATCGAATCAGCGGGATCGGCCCGCCCTCTTCCACCTCAAGCTCGCGGAGCGTTAGAACGATTTCATGAAAGAAGCAGACTGGCTCCTCTTCCAGCTCGACGACCTGGTCTCGAGCGTCGATCGCAACGGTGTCGCCTTCAAGGAATTCCTGCGCACCCCGTCGCTCTCCTGCTCGGTCTATCACCTCCCGGCAGGCTCCAAGGACATGGCCAGCGCCCATGAGGAGGACGAGCTCTATCTGGTGCTCGAGGGACGCGCGCAACTGCGGGTCGGCGACAGCGTGCGGCTGGTCGAGAAGGGCACGCTGATGTACGTGCACGCCGCCTGCAGCCATGCCTTCTTCGACATCGAGGAGGATCTCACCGTGCTGGCCTTCTTCGGCGCGCCGGTACGCGCACACCTGCAGCGCGGCTGACCCCGCTCTCAGTCGTCGACCGGCGGCGCGAGACGACGCTCCTCGGCACCATCGAAGTCCACCCCGCGCAGGGCGTTGAGCAGCACCGCCAGGGTGGTGCCGTTGTGCAGCACCGCGCTGGCCAGGGGCGAGACCCGACCGCTCGCCGCGCCGACCAGGATCGCGGTGTTGATGCCGACGGCGGCGCGGAAGTTGTTGCGGATCAATCGCATGGTGCTGAGCGCCAGGGCGCGCGCGTCGGCCACCGCATCGAGCCGATCGTCGGTGAGCAGGATGTCGGCCGTGGCGCGGGCGATATCGGCACCGCGCGGCATGGCGATGCCGACATCGGCGGCAGCGAGCGCCGGACCGTCGTTGACCCCGTCGCCGACGAAGGCGACCTTGGCCCCGGCATCCTGCAGGCGCATCAGGATCGCCGCCTTGTCCTCGGGCGCGACCTCGGCGTGCACCGCGTCGAAACCGAGCTCGCGACCCAACGCCTCGGCCTTGCTGCGGCGGTCGCCGCTGATCATCACCAGCCGCTCGATGCCGAGCGCACGCAGCCGCGCCAGCGTCTCCGGGGTCTCGGGGCGCAGCGTGTCGCGCAGCGCGATCAGCCCGACCGGGCCCTCGCGGTTGGCGACGAAGAGCAGGATCTTGCCGGCGTCGTGGAAGCTCGAGATACGCGGCTCGAAGGGCGAGAAGTCGATGCCCTCGTGCTCCTCGAGATAGTGACGGCTGCCGATCATGATCCGCCCCCCGGCGACATCGGCCGAGAGCCCGTGGGCGACCAGATAATCGACCTCGCCGTGGCTGATGTGCTCGAGTCCGCGCGCCTGTGCAGCGTCGACCACGGCGCTGGCGATCGGGTGCGAGGCGTGCTCCTCGATCGAGGCGACCAGCGCGAGCAGGTCACACTCGTCGCAACCCGGGTGGGTGGCGAGCACCTCGACATCGGTGACCGCCAGCTCGCTGTGGGTCAGGGTGCCGGTCTTGTCGAACACCAGCGTATCGACCCCGGCGAGCTGCTCGATCGCCTCGCCACCACGCATCAGCACCCCATTGCCCGCCGCACGCGCCATCCCCGACTTGATCGCCACCGGGGTGCCGAGCTTGAGCGCGCAGGCATAATCGACCAGGAACACCGACTGCACCCGACGCAGGTCGCGGGTGGCGGCATAGACCGCCGCCCCCGTGCCCAGGGTCAGCGCCACGCGCTGATCGGCGAGCCGGTCGGCCTCGCTCTGGGTGACCGAGCGCTTGGTGAGCGCATCGCCGATGAAGCGCGCCACCCGCGCCGAGGTGGTCTCGGCGCCGACCTGGGTGGCCTCGATGCGCAGCCGCCCCTCGACCAGCACCGAGCCGCAGATCACCCGCCGATAGACCGACTTGCGCACCGGCACGTCCTCGCCGGTGACCGCCGACTGATCGACCAGCGCCACCCCATCGATCACCCGACCGTCGACCGCGATGCGCTCCCCCGGCCCGACCTGAACGATCTCGCCGACCTCGACCTGATCGCCGGGCACGCGCACCAGCTCACCGTCGCGCTCGACCCAGGCCGGCGCGGGGTCCGGGCGCAGCAGCCGCGCCAGCATGCGATCGGAGCGACGCGCGGTGCGCTCCTCGAGATAGGCGCCGAGACGCAGCAGCAGGTCGGTGACGGTGGCGGCATAGACCTCGCCACGCGCCGCCGAGAGCCCTACCGCCACGGCATCGAGCACCTCGACCTTGACCCCTTCGTTGACCAAGGTGTCGACCCCGCGCGCCAGCGTCGGCGCGGCACTGGTCACCGCCAGCGCCAACCGCCAGCCCGGCGGCAACAGCGGCAGCAGCGCCAGCGCCAACAACGAGGTCGCCACCGGCGCCAGCCCCGAGTCCGGCTCGCCGGCGGACACCGGCAGCGCGTCGTGACCGACATGGGGCACATAGGCGCGCAGCCGCTCGATGACGCGAGCGCGCGCCTCGGGCGTAGGCGTGAACTCGATCACCAGCGAACCCGTCGCCACCCCGGTACGCACCTCGCGCACCTCGGGCAGGGCATCGAGCCAGAGTTCAAGGGTGTCCGGTGCATAACCGGGGGCGCCGAGGGCGGGGAGACGCAGCCGCAACCGACCGGGCAGCTGGTGAACGACGCGATAGCGCAGCGCGGGCAAGGAAGGGGTCACGAGATCAGGGTCCTGAACTGGGCGTGGGCGGGCGGACGCACCCGCCCCCCACGTGGGCTGGGGGAGAGGGTGACGCTCAGGGATCCTGACGCTGCGAGGCGTGCCGCAGCTCGGCCTCGGCGTCGCCGAAACGCTCCTTGATCTCCTCGACCCCGCCCTGGACCATCGCCCAGGCGCGTACCATGCCGTTGATCGCGGTGCGCTGCACCTGCTCGTTGGTGAGCAGATAGGTCGCAGCGGCGCCGATCACCAGCCCCTTGAGGAAGCGGTCACGCGACAGCGTCGCCAGCGTGCCCTGCTGGTTCTGGGGGTTCCACTGGGGCTGCTGCATCGCCATGGGCGCATGATAGCCCTGGTAGTAATAGGCCTGTCCCTGAGGCGGAAGAGCCGCACCCTGGCCCTGGTGATACTGCTGATACTGCCCACCCTGGGCCTGTCCCTGGGGGGCACCCCCCGGTTGGCCCTGGGCGCCCTGCCCTGGATAGCCGTATTGATTGCTCATGCCGAGTCTCCTGTGGTCGGTCGTGCGTTGTTCGGTGCCGGTTGCCGGTTGCCGCGCGCCTTGACCAGGCCACGCAGCAACATCACCAGTGCCGCGCCGGTGATCAAACCGCCGATGCCCTCGGCGATGTTCTTCGTGACCCCGTGCTGATGACGTTGACGTTGATCAGTCATGCATATCCCCATCGGTCCATTGACGCAGCCCGTAGAAGACCGCCGACCCGGCCAGGAACATCAGCCCGAGCCGCAGCGCCCCCTGATCGGCGACGGTGGAGGCCACGGCGCCGGCCGCAGCGGTGGCCACACCCGCGGCCACCGCGCTCTTGCCGGTCTCGACCAGGGCCAGGTTGGGAAGCTGCTCGCCGGCCTGGATGCGATCGACCTGACGGGCCGCGGCGAGACTGCCGCCGATCACCGCACCGAGGGTGGCGAGCCGCACCAACGACCCGCAATCGCTGCTGATCGCCGGGGCCGTGGGCGCCGTGCCCGGCCAGAAAACGGGAGGCTGGCTCATGCCTTCTGCTCCTCGCCACCACCCTGACCCTTGTCGCCACCGAAGAGGGTGCGCTGGACCGAGCCGTTGGTGAACACCAACACGGCGGCGGCACCGAGCAGCGCGCCCTTCCAGAAGTCGGTGTCATTGAAGTCGATCAGCTTGGAGAGGCTGTTGAGTCCGTTGCCACCATTGGCCAGCTCATCGACCAGTTCCGCCACCCCGGCGCCGGCGCCGTGCTGGGCACCGAACCCCTGGTGCGCACCGGCCCCCGGGGGATAACCACCCGGCGCCGCGCCATGACCGGCCCACTCGGGCTGCCCACCCTGGTACGGCGCGCCCTGATAGGGCATGGCCCCAGGCGGCATGCCACCGGGCTGATAGCCGTACTGCGGCGGCTGCGCCCCCGGGTACGGCTGTCCCGGATACGGCTGCTGCGGCGGCATCATCCCCGGCATCCATTGCGGCTGGCCACCGGCCTGAGGCCCATATCCACCCTGCGCGGTCTGTGGTCCCTGGGGCTGGGCCGCGGCAACGCCCGGCGACGGCGCGCCCCAGGCCGGCTGCGGGGCCTGCTGCTGGCCGGGGTGCATGCCCATGCCAGGCTCCTGGCCCTGCGCCGACCAGGGTACGCCGGCGCCCTGGACACCCTGGCCCGCAGCGCTGTCGCAGCCCTCGGCCTGCCAGGCCTGCGCGCCCTCCTGGCCGCCTCCGGGCATATCCGGTCGCGCCTGCGCCTCTGACTTGTGTTCGCTCATGGTGACTCCGCTTGGATGGATGGGTTGCGGCACCGCACTCGAGACGGTGCTCATCGTCGTCCTCGACCTCGCGATGCACGGACCGCTCGATCGAGACCGCAGCGGTGGGGGCACCGCACTGCCACGGCGGACGGTCCCGACTGGAGGGTAAAGTTAACGCAGCCGCCCGTCGTAAACAATAACGATTTACGTTTGCATAGAGAGCGGGGCGCGGTTAGACTCGGAGGGTCTGGAGATGGTTGGAGTATCCCCCGGAGGAACCAGCGATGCCGTCCGTACCCGCAGCACGCCAGGGGCAGCTGCCCCCGATCTCGATCTGTCATCAGGTGCCGGGGCGCGTGCGGCTGCGCGTGCCGCTGCTGCTCGCCGAACCCGCTGCGGCGACGGCGCTGGTCAAGGCGCTGCGCGCCCTGCCCGGGGTGGAGGGCGTACGCAGCAACCCGGCCTGCGCCAGCCTGGTGGTGCGGCATCACGCGTCCCAGCCACTGGCGGCGAGCACCATCCTCTCGACACTGACTCCATTGATCCATCAATCGCGTCCTCCGGCGGCCGCTCCTCTGGTCCATCCTATACGAAAAACGCCAAAGTGGAACAGGGCGCACCCCCAGCGCGTACAGCGCCGGCGCTCGCGTGCCGACTGCCCGCTGTGCCACCTCAAGCTCAGGGCGGCGCGCTGGATCATGGCCGACGTGTGGCGCTGCTGGCAGGAGCGTACGCGCGCGCGCATTCGTACCCTGATGGTCACGGCGCTCTCGCCGCTGCGTCACTGACCGAGCCGATACCGCTCACACGCCCGGATGGCGATGCCATAAAAACTTAATATTCAGCGCATTGCCATATGACCTTGACGAGGCCCGGTGATGTCGCGGCGCCATGGCGCCATCACGCACCCACCTGACCCCACTCGGCCATCCTGTCTGGCCTTCCCCCCGACCATCGACTATCGTGATCACCTGAACTCACGCAATCACCGATTGAGGAGTCTGCAATGGTCACCCCCGTCGCGCATCCTGACGCGAACCTGTCCCCAGAGCTTTTGAAGCGGATCGACGCCTACTGGCGCGCCTGCAACTACCTGGCCGTCGGCATGATCTATCTGCGGGACAACCCGCTGCTGCGCGAACCGCTGCGCGAGGAACATCTCAAGCAGCGCCTGCTCGGTCATTGGGGCGCGAGTCCCGGACTGTCGTTCATGTACGTCCATCTCAACCGCATCATCAATGCCTACGACCAGCGCGCCATCTTTCTCGCCGGCCCGGGTCACGGCGCCCCCGGGGTGCTCGCCCCGGTCTATCTCGAGGGCACCTACTCCGAGGTCTATCCCAACAAGAGCGAGGATGAGGAAGGTCTGCGCGCCTTCTTCAAGCAGTTCTCCTTCCCCGGCGGCATCGGCTCGCACTGCACGCCCGAGACCCCCGGCTCGATCCACGAGGGCGGCGAACTCGGCTACTCGATCTCGCACGCCTTCGGCGCGGCCTTCGACAACCCGGATCTGTTGGTGGCGGTCGCCGTCGGCGACGGCGAGGCCGAGACCGGGCCGCTGGCCACCTCCTGGCACTCGAGCAAGTATCTCAACCCGATCCGCGACGGCGCGGTGCTGCCGATCCTTCATCTCAACGGCTACAAGATCAACAACCCCACCCTGCTCTCGCGCATCCCCAACGAGGAACTGAGCAACCTGATGCGCGGCTACGGCTGGACCCCGCACTTCGTCGAGGGCGACGACCCGATGGAGATGCATCAGCGCATGGCCGAGACGCTCGATCGCTGCCTCGCCGAGATCCGCGGCTTCCAGCAGCAGGCACGCGAGAGCGGCCAGGCCAACCGCTGCCACTGGCCGATGATCGTGCTGCGCACCCCCAAGGGCTGGACCGGTCCGAAGACGGTCGACGGCAAGCGCGTCGAGGGTTTCTGGCGCGCCCATCAGGTGCCGCTCTCGGGGATGCACGGCAATCCCGCCCATCTCGAACAGCTCGAGGCGTGGATGCGCAGCTACCAACCCGAGGAGCTGTTCGACGAGCAGGGCCGGCTGCGCCCCGAGCTCAAGGCACTCGCGCCCCGGGGCGAGATGCGCATGAGCGCCAGCCCCCATGCCAACGGCGGCCTGCTGCGACGTGCACTGCGCCTGCCCGACTTCCGCGACTACGCCCAGCCGATCAGCCGTCCGGCCACCGAGCGGGCGATGAACACCCGTCCCCTGGGGGCGATGCTGCGCGACGTGATGGCGCGCAACACCGACAATTTCCGTGTCTTCGGCCCGGACGAGAACACCTCCAACAAGCTCGACGCCATCTACGAGGTGAGCAAGAAGCTGTGGCTGTGCGACTACCGCGAGGAGGACGCCGACGGCGGTGAACTCTCACCCGATGGCCGGGTGCTGGAGATGCTCTCGGAGCACACCCTCGAGGGTTGGTACGAGGGCTATATCCTCACCGGGCGGCACGGTTTCTTCGCCACCTACGAGGCCTTCGTCCACGTCATCGACAGCATGTACAACCAGCATGCCAAGTGGCTGTCGATCTGCGAGGACATCCCCTGGCGCGCCCGTGTCTCCTCGCTCAACCTGCTGATCACCTCCACCGTCTGGCGCCAGGACCACAACGGCTTCACCCACCAGGACCCGGGCTTCCTCGACGTGGTGGTCAACAAGAACCCCGAGGTCACGCGGATCTACCTGCCCCCGGACGTCAACACCCTGCTCTCGACCGTCGACCACTGCCTGCGCAGCCGCGACGACATCAACGTGATTGTCGCCGACAAGCAGAACCATCTGCAGTACCTGGACATGGACGCGGCCATCAAGCACTGCACCAAGGGCATCGGCATCTGGGAGTGGGCGAGCAACGACCAGGGCGGCGAACCCGACCTGGTGATGGTCGGCTGCGGCGACATCCCCACCAAGGAGGCGCTGGCGGCCACCGCGCTGCTGCGCGAGCACTTCGCCGACATCCGCATCCGCTTCATCAACGTCGTCGACCTGTTCCGTCTGCAACCGGCCGGCGAACACCCCCACGGGCTCAACGACGCCGATTTCGACAGCCTGTTCACCAAGGATCGGCCGGTGATCTTCAACTTCCACGGCTATCCCTGGCTGATCCACCGTCTCGCCTACCGTCGCACCAACCACAGGAACCTGCACGTGCGCGGCTACAAGGAGAAGGGCAACATCAACACCCCGCTGGAGCTGGCGATCAACAACGAGATCGACCGCTTCAGCCTCGCCATCGACGCCATCGATCGGGTACCGCGGCTGCAGGTGGCCGGCGCCCACGTCAAGGAGCGGCTGCGCGACATGCAGATCGAGTGTCGCAACTACGCCTTCGAGCACGGCGTCGACAAGCCCGAGGTCGACGACTGGACTTGGCCCTATTGATCTGATCCGACCGGGGCGCGTTCACGCGCCCCGCCCCGACGCATCTCCCCTCTCCCCACACTGAGGCGTCACCGATGAGCAAGGCGCAACGACCCGAGTCACCCTGCGAGCCCCGCGAGCCGACCCGCACCGGGATGTCGAAGGAGGCGCTGAAACAGGCCTATATCGACAACCTGTTCTTCATCCAGGGACGCTTTCGCGAGGTCGCCACCCCCCATGACCTCTACATGGCCGCGGCCTACACCGCGCGCGACCGACTGCTCGAGCGCTGGGTGCGTTCGGCGCAGCTGTTCAAGTCGAGCCATGCGCGCACCGTCTGCTACCTCTCGGCCGAGTACCTGCTCGGTCCGCACCTGGCCAAGACGCTGATCAACCTCGGCATCACCCAGGCGGCGCGCGAGGCGGCCGAGGAACTCGAACTCGACTTCACCGCGGTACTCGAGGAGGAGGAGGAGCCGGGACTCGGCAATGGTGGGCTGGGGCGGCTGGCCGCCTGCTTCATGGACTCGCTCGCGACCCTGCGCATCCCCGCCATCGGCTATGGCATCCGCTACGAGTTCGGCATCTTCGACCAGCGCATCGAGGACGGCTGGCAGGTCGAGGTCAGCGACAACTGGCTGCGCAACGGCAACCCCTGGGAGATCCCGCGGCCGAAGATCTGCTTCCCGGTCTGCTACGGCGGGCACACCGAGCGCTATCGCGACGCCGATGACCAGTGGCGCACCCGCTGGGTACCGGCGATGGTGATCCAGGGCGTCGCCTACGACACCCCGATCCTCGGCTTCGGTACCGACAACGTGAACCTGTTGCGGCTGTGGAAATCGGAGGCGGCCGAGTCGCTCGACTTCCAGGCCTTCAACATCGGCGACTACTACGGCGCGGTGCACGCCAAGATCGAGGCCGAGACCATCTCCAAGATCCTCTACCCCAACGACGAGCCCGAGGCGGGCAAGGAGTTGCGGCTCAAGCAGCAATACTTCTTCGTCTCCTGCTCGATCCAGGACATGATCCGGCTGCACCTCAACACCGTCGGACCGATCGAGCAGTTCGATCAGAAGTTCGTCGCCCAGCTCAACGACACCCACCCGGCGCTGGCCATCGCCGAGCTGATGCGGCTGTTGCTCGACGAGCACGGGATGGACTGGGAGCAGGCCTGGGGGATCACTCACCGCACCTTCTGCTACACCAACCACACCCTGCTGCCCGAGGCCCTCGAGACCTGGCCGGTGGCACTGCTCGAACGGCTGCTGCCGCGCCATCTGGAGATCATCTACGAGATCAATCAGCGCTTTCTCGATCAGGTGCGGGTGCGCTTCTTCGCCGACGACGCGCGGGTGGCGCGGATGTCGTTGATCGGCGAGGACGGCGAGCGCCGAGTGCGCATGGCGCACCTCGCGGTGGTCGGCAGCCATCAGGTCAACGGGGTGGCGGAGCTGCACTCGGAGCTGGTGCGCACCACCATCCTGCGCGACTTCCACGACCTCTGGCCCGAGCGCTTCACCAACGTCACCAACGGGGTCTCGCCGCGACGTTTCATCATGGTCAGCAACCCGCGGCTGGGGCGGCTGATCAGCGAGGTCTGCGGCAACACCGGCTGGGCGCGCGACCTCGAGCAGCTGCGCCGACTCGAGGAATACGCCGACGACCCCACCTTCCAGGCCCGCTGGCGCGAGATCAAGACCGCCGCCAAGCGCGATCTGGCCGACTGGATGGCCGCGCGCACCGGGGTCGACCTCGACCCGGTGCAGCTCTTCGACGTCCAGGCCAAGCGCATCCACGAGTACAAGCGCCAGCACCTCAACGTGCTGCACATCATCCGCACCTACCAGCGCATCAAGCAGGACCCCGATCACAACCTGGTGCCGCGCGCCTTCATCTTCGGCGGCAAGGCCGCACCCGGCTACTTCGCCGCCAAGCTGCTGATCAAGCTGGTCAACGCCGTGGCCGAGGTGATCAACCACGACCCCGAGGTCAACGGCACCATCCGCGTCGCCTTCATGCCCGACTTCAACGTCAAGAACGGTCAGCGACTCTACCCCGCCGCCGACCTCTCCGAGCAGATCTCGCTCGCCGGCAAGGAGGCCTCGGGGACGGGCAACATGAAGTTCTCGATGAACGGGGCACTGACCATCGGCACCCTCGACGGCGCCAACATCGAGATCCGTCGCGCCGTCGGCGAGGACAACTTCTTCCTCTTCGGCATGGACGCCGAGACCGTGGCGCACCGCCAGGCCGAGGGTTACCACCCCTGGGAGTACTATCGCAACGACCCGGAACTACGCGCCGATATCGACCTGATCAACTCGGGGCTGTTCTCGCACGGCGACACCAGCCTGTTTCGCCCGCTCACCGACCAGCTGGTCAACCACGACCCCTTCATGGTGCTGGCCGACTATCGCGCCTATGTGGAGGCCCAGGAGCATGTCAGCAGCGCCTACCGCGACCCCGCACGCTGGACGCGGATGTCGATCCTCAACGTCGCGCGCATGGGCCGCTTCTCCTCCGACCGCGCCATCCGCGAATATGCCGAGCGGATCTGGGCGGTCGAGCCATTGCCGGTGGAGAGCGGGGCGGAGACGACGCGCTGACCACTCATCCGGCCACGAAATGTGACGCTTGTCACACCGATGAGTCTTGACTTATAAGGGTTTCCTGATTGATAGCCCCGCATCGACAGATGCGGGGCGCTCCGGCATGGACCGCGACACCGGGCATCCGCTCGGCATACCCACCGCTCGCCGGCCATGACAGGCGAATACCACAGGGAACGAACGATGTCCGACACCCCCAAGGCGCTCTTCGACGTCACCGTGCTGACCGCGGCCATGGCCGCGGAGGACTCCCGCAACGGCCCCGCACGCGCGGCCTTCGGCCTGGTCACTGATGGACGCGTACGCGGCTATATCTGCGCCAGCGCGATCGACGCACTGCACGACTTCCTCTCCCGCACCCAGGGCCAGCGCCAGGCGCGCGGCGCGCTCGACCGGCTGCGCGCGCTCTTCGAGATCGCCCCGGTCGACGCCGGCATCGTCGACGCGGCCATGGAGCTCGGTTGGGACTATCTCGACGATGCCCTGACCCACGAGTGCGCCCGCGCCCAGGGACTCGACTACCTGATCACCGCCAACCCCGAGGACTTCCCCGGCAGCGCGCTCAAGGTGCAGCCGCCCGAGACCTTCCTGCGCGAACTCCACGGCTGACGCCAGCGCCGGCGGCGGGCCCTGGATCAGCGCTTGCGCACATCCAGATACTCGCGCTCGACCGCCGTCTCCAGCGCCTGCATGCCCTTGACCAGCTCCTCGTAGCGCATCCGCAGCGCATGCAGCCGCGCCACCGCCTCCTTGCCCGGCAGCTCACCGTTACTCTTGGTGGCGATCTCGAACAGCGCCTGCAGATAGCTCGCGCGCGCACGCGCCACCATCTCGATCACCGGATTGAGATCGCTCAGGGTCAGCGCCGAGATCGCCGGATTGATGTGGCGGCGGTTGATCTCGCGGATCGCGGCGTCGATCTCCAGCAGCAGTCGACTGTTTTCGTTTGGCATGCTTGCTCCTCAATTCGCTCACAGAAAGCGTCCCGCTTCTCGCCTGCGCGGGGACCATACGTCACGCTGGCGCGCACGTCGATCGAGGCGCGATCTCCGGCACGAAGATGTCCGCATCCCCTATCATAGGCGCACCCGACCAACTCCCTTGTCTCCCCTCGCCGCCCGACATGACCGACCCAGACCGTATCATCAGCCCCCAGGCCGCCACCGACGACAATGCGCTCGATCGCGCCATCCGCCCCCGCACGTTGGCCGACTATGTCGGCCAGCCGGCGGTCTGCGACCAGATGGAGATCTTCATCGGCGCCGCCCGGGCGCGCGCCGAGGCGCTCGATCACGTGCTGATCTTCGGCCCCCCCGGTCTCGGCAAGACCACGCTCGCCCACATCATCGCCCAGGAGATGCAGGTCAACCTGCGCCAGACCTCGGGACCGGTGCTGGAGAAGCCCGGCGATCTGGCCGCGCTGCTCACCAACCTCGAGGAGGGCGACGTGCTCTTCGTCGACGAGATCCACCGTCTCAGCCCGGTGGTCGAGGAGGTGCTCTACCCGGCGATGGAGGACTACCAGATCGACATCATGATCGGCGAGGGTCCGGCGGCGCGCTCGATCAAGCTCGACCTGCCGCCCTTCACCCTGGTCGGCGCCACCACCCGCGCCGGGCTGCTGACCTCACCGCTGCGCGATCGCTTCGGTATCGTCCAGCGGCTCGAGTACTACTCTGCCGCCGACCTCACCACCATCGTCGAGCGCTCGGCACGACTGCTCGGCATCGCCGCCGACACCGCCGGCGCAAGCGAGATCGCGCGCCGCTCGCGCGGCACCCCGCGCATCGCCAACCGGCTGCTGCGACGGGTGCGCGACTATGCCGAGGTGCGCGCCGACGGCCATATCGACGCCGCCGTCGCCGATCGCGCGCTGGAGATGCTCAAGGTCGACGCCCAGGGCTTCGACCACATGGACCGACGCCTGCTCGAAGCGGTGATCGAGAAGTTCGACGGCGGCCCGGTCGGGGTCGAGAGCCTGGCCGCGGCGATCGGCGAGGAGCGCGGCACCATCGAGGACGTGCTCGAACCCTATCTCATCCAGCAGGGCTTCCTGATGCGCACCCCGCGCGGGCGCATGGCCACCCAGATCGCCTACGACCACTTCGGCCTGCGCGCGCGCCGCGACGCCGAGCCCGGGCTGTTCGATCAGCCGACGGAATGAGACAGCCCGCCCCCCTGGCGACGGAATCGGTCACGACATGCCCCAACTGCACATCCCGCTCGATCTGCTGATGTACTGCACCAGCCTCGCCGCGGTGGCGATGATGGCCGCCGCCGCGGTATTGGAGGCCGGGCGCAAGCGCTTCGACCTGTTCGGCATGGTGGTGGTGGCGCTCGCCGCCGCGCTCGGCGGCGGCTCGCTGCGCGACCTGCTGCTCGATCGCCCGGTGTTCTGGATCGCCGACCAGACCTATTCGATCGTCGCCCTCGGCGCGGCGCTCTTCACCTTCTTCCTGGCGCGGGTGTTCTCGCTGCCGGCGCGGCTGTTCCTGATCCCCGACGCGCTCGGACTGGCGCTGTTCACCGTCACCGGCACCAAGGCCGCGCTCGCCTGGGACGCGCCCTGGTTGGTGGCGAGCTTCATGGGGGTGATCACCGGGGTGGTCGGCGGCATCCTCCGCGACGTGCTCTGCAACGAGGAGCCGCTGGTGTTCCAGGGCACCCTCTACGCCACCGCCTCCTGGCTCGGCGCACTGGTGCTCCTGGCGATGCTCGAACTGGAGATCAACCCCAGCATCGCCGCCGTCACCGGCGGCAGCCTGGTGTTCCTGCTCCGGCTGGCGGCGATCCGCTGGGAGATCAGCCTGCCCTACTTCACCACCAAGGAGTGATCGGCGCGCAGCGCGCGCCACGCCGGGTGCGCCTCGATCAGCGCCAGCGCCTCGGCCAGCAGGGTCTTGCCCGGCTCCATCTTGAACCAGGTCGAGGCCCCCGAGGAGTGCGGCAACGGGATCATGTCCGCCTCCCACCCGGCCGGGTCGCGATAGCGCCACTGCTGACCGACCACCTCGTTGAGCCGCTTGAAGTCCATCAACTGAGCGATGGCGAGCTTGCCCACCGGGATGATCAGCCGTGGCCGCAACAACGCCAGCTCGCCGCGCCACCACTCGGCGCAACGCGCGATCTCCTCGCCATCCGGCACCCGGTCCCCGCCCTTGGGGTTCTTGCCCGGGAAGCAGCGACACACGGCGCTGATCAGCAGCCGCTCGCGACAGACCGGCTCGTCCATACCGATCGAGCCGAGCCAGCGGAACAGCGTCTTGCCCGCGGTCCAGCAGAACGGCAACCCCTGCTCGATCTCGCGGGTACCCGGCGCCTGACCGACCAGCATCACCGGCGAGATCAGGGTGGCGCTGTGCACCGAGGGGCCGAACATCGCCGGGCAGCGACGACAGTCCTCGAGCGCGTGGTGCAACCGGGTCAGGGCAGCGAGCCGGTCGGCCGGGGCGGCGTCGGCGGCGACGGTGAAGGGGGTTGAAGACATCGGACTCCTGAGACGGGATCAGTCGAGACGGCGCGCGATCCGCTGGATCTGCACGCGATGGATGCGGTTGTGCAGCGCCGCCAGGGCGTGCCACTGGCGAGCGCTGAGTGGGCCGAACCAGGGATGGGGATAGGGTTCACGACCATTGAGCACGCCGAGGCGTTCGATCACCTCGGCGTGGCGCTCGACGCTCGCGCGCAGCGCATCGATACGGTCGGGGCCGGCGTCGAGATGCGGAGTGACATCGGCCGGCGCGATCTCGACGCTGTGCCCCTGGCTGACACAGAGGGCGTGGACCAGCGCGGTGACGGCGGTGTTCACCATCACCAGGTGATCGAGCACCATGTAGACCGACCAGTCACGTCCACCGGGCTCGAGTCCGGCGACGCGACGGATGCGCACCGCACGCCGCCCCTGCACCTCGTCGAGCCCGGCGGCGATGGCACAGGCCTGCTCGGCCTCGCGGCGAAACAGACGCAGCACCGACCCCGGCGACGACAGCGCGGCATAGGCGCGCAGGCCGAGATCGGCCACCAGGCGCTCGTGTGCCGGGAGGCGCTGACCCGTCGGATCGGTTGCGTCGGTCTCGCGTCTACTCACCCGTTGCCCTTGCCCCAGCTGTCGCGCAGCCCCACGGTGCGGTTGAACACCGGGCGCTGCGCCGTCGAATCGGGATCGACGACGAAATAGCCCTCACGCTCGAACTGGAAGCGCTCGCCCGGCTGTGCCCCACCGAGGCTCGGCTCGAGCATGCAATCGACCAGCACCTCGAGCGAGTCGGGGTTGATGTCGTTGCGATAATCCTGCCCCTCGGCGCCGGGCATCGCAACCCGGAACAGACGGTCGTAGAGACGCACCTCGGCGGCCACCGCGTGCGCGGCGGCGACCCAGTGGATCACCCCCTTGACCTTGCGCCCCTCGGGCTTGCAGCCGAGGGTGGCCGGGTCGATGCTTGCGCGCAGCTCGACGACCTCGCCGGCAGCGTCCTTCACCACCTCGTCGCAACGGATCACATAGGCGTTGCGCAACCGCACCTCACCGCCCGGCACCAGCCGCTTGAAGCCCTTCGGCGGGACCTCGGCGAAGTCCGCGCGATCGATATAGAGCTCGCGCCCGAAGGGGATCTCGCGGCTGCCCATCGACTCGTCCTTGGGATGGTTGGCCGCGCTGATGTTGAGCACCTCGTCCTCGGGGTAGTTGGTCAGCACCACCTTGAGCGGGCGCAGCACCGCCATGCGCCGGGGCGCGTGGGCGTCGAGATCGTCGCGGATGGCGCTCTCGAGCATCGCCATCTCCACCCGGTTCTCCGACTTGGTCACGCCGATGCGCTCGCAGAACTCGCGCAGCGCCGTCGGGGTGTAGCCACGCCGCCGCAGCCCGGCGATGGTCGGCATGCGCGGATCGTCCCAGCCATCGACGTGCCCCTCGGCGACCAGCTCGGTGAGCTTGCGCTTGCTGGTGACGGTGTACTCGAGGTTGAGCCGGCTGAACTCGATCTGACGCGGCCGGCTCGGCACCGAGACGTGCTCGACGCACCAGTCGTAGAGCGGACGGTGGTCCTCGAACTCGAGGGTGCAGAGCGAGTGGGTGACGCCCTCGATGGCATCGCTCAGCGGGTGGGTGAAGTCATAGGTCGGGTAGAGACACCAGGCGTCCCCGGTCTGGTGATGGATCACCCCGTGCTTGATGCGATAGAGCACCGGGTCGCGCAGATTGATGTTGGGCGCGGCCATGTCGATGCGCGCGCGCAGGGTGCGCGAACCATCGGGGAACTCACCGGCGCGCATCCGCGCGAACAGCTCGAGGTTCTCCGCCACCGGGCGATCGCGCCACGGGCTCGGGCGACCGGGCTCGGTGAGGGTGCCGCGATACTCGCGCATCTGCTCGGCATCGAGCTCGCAGACATAGGCCAGCCCCTGCTCGATCAGCTCGACGGCGAAGCCATAGAGCCGCTCGAAGTAGTCGGAGGCGAACCGCGCCTGCCCGCCCCACTCGAAGCCGAGCCAGCGCACGTCGGTCTTGATCGCCTCGACGAACTCGACGTTCTCCTTGTGCGGATTGGTGTCGTCGAAGCGCAGGTTGCACTGCCCGCCGAGCGACTCGGCCAAGCCGAAGTTGAGCGCAATCGACTTGGCGTGGCCGATGTGCAGATAACCATTGGGCTCGGGCGGGAAACGGGTCACCACCCGGTCGTGGGTCCCGGCGGCCAGATCCGCTTCGACGATCTGGCGGATGAAGTTGGTGCGGGTCGGCTCGGCAGCGTCGGTCATGATGTCTCGGGCAGGCGATAGATTGATTGGACGACGAACAGGATATTTTATCGCGCGCGTCCCTGGGCGTCAGCCTGACTGATCGGTCGACAGCGGGCAGCGCTCAGCTGCCAGCCGCCAGCCGCCAGTGGGCGTACAGACTCGACGAACGCAGCGGGCACGAACCACCCCACGCCGCCTCTCGCTGTCAGCCCCAAAACACAGCAGGACCTGCGTGAGGCTCTTGCTGTTGATCTGCTCACCACCACCCACCGAGAGCGCCCCCCTTCGCGATTTTGCGATCCGCGCCCCGGCTACCACCATCCAACTGGAGGCTGGAGGCTGGAGGCTGGAGGCTGGAGGCTGGAGGCTGGAGGCTGGAGGCTGGAGGCTGGAGGCTGGGGACTGGAGACTCTTCCCCTTGCTTCGTCTCCTTTGCGTCTTTGCGGTTCAATCCCCTGGCGACTGGCGACTGGCGACTGGCGACTGGCGACTGGCGACTGGCGACTGGCGACTGGCGACTGCTAGCCTAGCCCTTCACCCGCCCATCATCGGAGCCGATCATGCTCGTTCATTTCCAGACCAGTGCTTATGCCACCATCACCATGTTCGGCGAGGTCGCCGTGCCCCTGATCAAGCTGATGGGGCACAGCGGCAGCGTGCCCGGCGCGCTGCTCGCCGCCGATGTCCCCCGGGCGCTGGAGCGACTGCGCGACGGGGTCGCGGATCACCCCGGGCTTTATCTCGATCCGCGGCGCGATGAGGACGACGGCGAGCGCCGCCATGTCAGCCTCGCCCATCGCGCCCTGCCGCTCATCGAGCTCCTGGAGGCGGCCGCGGCCGCCGAGGCCAATGTGATGTGGGACCACTGAACGGGCACTGGCGCACTCAAGGCGGCACGCCCGGAGTGGTAATCTGATCCGTTCTGGAGGGATTCCAGGCACGGGCGCGAAGGCGCCCGGTCCCCACCGCCGGGACCGGTCGGCGGCGATCACGACAACCATAAGCACATGCGCACGCACAGCAGACGACTTCTCGGCCTCACCCTCGGGCTCACCAGCCTGTCGGCGCTGGCCACACCGATCGACCTCTCCGGCTGGCAGGCCGAGGGACCCGGCAAGTGGCAACTCGGCGACCCGGGCAGCGTCACCCAGACCCGCAACGAGGCCCCCACCGTTTTCTTCAGCAGCGACCCGGCCCAGGGCTTGAGCCTCTCCGGACAGCTCCAGGTCGACTATGCCAAGGACAACGATGTCATCGGCTTCGTCCTCGGCTATCGAGCCGGCGATCTCGGCGCCAGCGACGTCGACTATCTGCTGATCGACTGGCGCCGCTCGGACCAGAGCCGCTACGGCGGGCGCGCCGAGGGCGGTCTGGCCATCTCGCGCGTCACCGATCGGCTCGACGAGAACAGCGGCGCCTGGTGGCACGACCCGGCTCAGGGCGTCGAGGAGCTGGCGCGCGGGCTCACCCTCGGCGATACCGGCTGGGACCCCTACACCAGCTACGACTTCGACCTGCACTTCACCGCCACCGGGGTCGAACTGTTCATCGACGGCATCAAGGAACTCGATCTGGCGGGCAACTTCGCCGACGGCGGGATCGGTTTCTACAACTACTCGCAGCGCAACGCGATCTACTCCGGGCTGCAGTTCACCGCGCTCGCCGCGGACGACAGCGGCGGTAGCATTCCGACGCCGACGAGCCTCGCCCTGCTGCTCGCGGGCGTCCTCGGGCTGGGGCTGAGTCGCCGCAGGCGCTGAGCCCGAACGCAAGCGCGCCGGGGCCCGCGAGGACCCCGGCGCGCGGGTCGTTCAAGCCGACGACGGACCGATCAGGCGGCGCTCTCGCGCTCGGCGATATAGGTGAGCGCCTTGTCGATACGACGCAGCGTCGCCTCCTTGCCGACCAGCATCAGCGTCTCCTCGATCCCCGGGGAGGCGGCGCGACCGACGATGGCCACGCGCAGCGGCTGGGCGACCTTGCCCATCTTCACCTCCAGCTCCTCGGAGACGCGCTCGACCACGCGCTTGAGATCGTCCGGGTTCCAGTCCTCGTAGGCCATCATCTCGAAGGCGGCGCGCAACCGCTCGAGCGCCTCGCGCGCGACCGGACGCAGGTGCTTCTTCGCCGAGGTCTCGTCGAACGCCTCGAAGTCCTGGTAGCAGAAGGCGCTGATCTCGGCCAGCTCGGCGAGGGTCTTGGCGCGCGCGGCCTGGGCCTTGACCACCGCGGCCAGCTCCGGGCCGGTGCTGGGGTCGATCCCCAGCCGGCCCATGTGCGGGCTGAGCAGACGGGCGATGCGGGAAGGCTCGGCATGGTGCAGATAGTGCTGGTTGAGCCAGTCGAGCTTGTCGGTGTTGAAGGCCGAGGCGGCCTTGTTGACCGCGCCGATGTCGAACAGCTCGACCATCTCCTCGAGCGAGAAGATCTCCTGATCGCCGTGCGACCAGCCCAGACGCACCAGATAGTTGAGCAGCGCCTCGGGCAGATAGCCCTGATCGCGATAGGACATCACCCCCACCGCACCGTGACGCTTGGACAGCCGCGCGCCGTCGTCGCCGAGGATCATCGGCACGTGGGCGTACTGCGGCACGTCGCGACCGAGCGCGCGCAGGATGTTGATCTGGCGCGGGGTGTTGTTGATGTGGTCGTCGCCACGGATGACATGGGTGATGCCCATGTCGGCGTCGTCCACCACCACGGTGAGGTTGTAGGTCGGCGAGCCGTCGCTGCGACGGATGATCAGGTCGTCGAGCTCGGCGTTGTTGAACGGCATCCGTCCGCGGATCATGTCGTCGACCACCACCACGCCGTCGGCGGGGTTCTTGAAACGGATCACGTGCGGCTTGTCGGGGTCGACCTGACGGGTGCGGCAGCAGCCGTCATAGCGCGGCTTGACCTTGCGCGCCATCTGGTCCTCGCGCAGCTTCTCGAGCCGCTCCTTGGGACAGTCGCAGCGATAGGCCAGACCCTTGTCGAGCAGCTCGTCGATGACCTGGTTGTAACGGTCGAAGCGCTGCGTCTGGTAGAAGGGCCCCTCGTCGTACTCGAGCCCGAGCCAGGTCATGCCCTCGAGGATCGCGTTGACCGACTCCTCGGTCGAGCGTTCGAGATCGGTGTCCTCGATCCGCAGCACGAACTGCCCACCGTGCCTGCGGGCGAAGAGATAGCTGAACAGCGCGGTACGAGCGCCGCCGACGTGCAGATAGCCGGTTGGAGACGGTGCGAATCGGGTACGAACGGTCATGGGATTCCGGATCGGTTGTGATGGGAGTGAGCGCAGATTCTAGCAGAGCCGACCGCCGCGAACCCGGGTGGCGCGGTCGGCGGAGAATCGAGACGAGCGAAGCGCAAATGATACGACCGACCTCCAGCCGCCAGCGTCACGCCGAGCGCGCGGCGGCTGGCGGCTGAAGGCTGAAGGCTGAAGGCTGTGACAGCTGGAGGCTGGAGGCTGGAGGCTGGAGGCTGGAGGCTGGAGGCTGGAGGCTGGAGGCTGGAGGCTGGAGGCTGGAGGCTGACAGCTTGTCCCCTCCCCGAGCCCTGGGGTATGGTCCGAGACATGAAATTCGCCCAGACAGAAGACGCCGACAGCAACCGGGTACAGGGTTACGGCCCCGAGGGGACCCAGATCCGCGAGCGGCGCTACACCCATGCCCTGCTGGTCTCGGCCGAACGGCTCGACCCCGACTGGGGACCGGCGCGCGCCGAGGCGCTCACCCCCGAGCACATCGCCGCGCTGCTCGAGGGCGATCCCCAGGTCATCGTCATCGGCACCGGGGCGCGTCAGGTCTTCCCCGACCCCGCGGTCTATCGCGAGGCGATCGCGCGCGGGGTCGGCGTCGAGTTCATGGACACCGGCGCGGCCTGCCGCACCTTCAACATCCTCCTCGCCGAGGACCGGCGAGTGGTGGCCGGGCTGCTGCCCTACTGACCCGCACCGGAGCACACGCCATGGATCGCGCCCTGGTCCCCGGTCTCCTCATCGCCGCCCTGCTCGCCATCCTCGGACTGGCGCTGCTGATGCCCGATCCGCCGGCGCCCGCCGGTGCGCGTCTGCCCTGGCAGGTGAGCCTCAGCGCCGACGGCGCCACCGAGGTCTTCGGTCTGACCCTCGGCACCAGCACCCTGGCCGACGCCCGCACGCTGTTCGGCGAGTCGGGCGAGCTGAACCTGTTTCGCGCAGGTACCGAGCAGGCGCCGCGCCTGAGCGTCGAGGCCTATTTCGCGCGCCTGCACCTGCACCGGCTGCGCGCCGACTTCATCCTCAGTCTGGCGATCCCGCCCGAGCGGCTGACCGCGGCCTATGCCCGCGGGCTGCGCATCAGCCAGCTGCCGAGCGGCGACAAGAAGGTCCGTCTCGCCCCCGAGGACGAGACCGCGTTCGCCGCCGCGCCGATCCGCGCCATCACCTACCTGCCCCAGGCGCGGCTCGATCCGGCGCTGATCGAGCGCCGCTTCGGCCAGCCGGCACAGCGCCTCGTCGAGTCCGAGGGCGGCATCGTCCACTACCTTTATCCCGACCGCGGCATCGACATCGCCCTCGCCGCCGACGGCGAGACCGTCATCCAGTACGTCGCCCCGGCGGCCTTCGACACCCTGCTCGCGCCGCTCGAGGCGCGCGCGCTCGATCAGCGCACGCCGTCGATGTAGCGGTCGCGCGCCTCGCGCGCGCGCGCGAACAACGCCAGCAGCTCGTCGCCGTCCTCCTCGCGGATCAACCGCGCGAGATCGGCCAGCTCGACGCTGAAACGTCCGAGCATCGCGCTCAACGCCTCGCGGTTGGCCAGACAGATGTCGCGCCACATCTCCGGGCTGCTCGAGGCGATACGGGTGAAGTCGCGAAAGCCGCCGGCGGCGTAGCGGAAGATCTCGTCGTTCTCGCGCATCCGCGCCAGGGTGTCGACCAGACCGAAGGCGAGCATGTGCGGCAGGTGGCTGGTCGCGGCCAGCACCTCGTCGTGGTGGGAGACGTCCATCCGCGTCACCTCGGCCCCGCAGGCCCGCCACATCGCCTCGACCCGATCGACCGCCTCCGGCGCGGTCTGCTCCACCGGGGTGAGGATCACCCGACGATCGCGATAGAGCTCGGCGAAGGCGGCCTCGACCCCGCTGCGCTCGGTGCCGGCGATCGGGTGTCCCGGCACCAGGAACGGCGGCGGCGCGCCGAACACCGCGCCGGCATCGGCCACCACGCTGCCCTTGACGCTGCCGCCGTCGGTGACCACCGCACCCGGCGCGAGCGCCGGGGCGATGGTCTCGAGCACCCCCCGCATCGCCCGCATGGGCACGGCGAGGAAGACCATGTCGGCGCCGGCGACGGCCTCGGCCGGGTCCTGGCTGAAGCGATCGATCACCCCCAGCTCGCGGGCGCACTCGAGGTTGGGCAGCGAGCGGCCGCAGCCGACCACCTCGCCGACCGCCCCGGCCTCGCGCAGCGCGCACGCCAGCGAGCCGCCGATCAGCCCGACGCCGATGACCGCGAGCCGCGCGATCATCGGCCCAGCACCTGCTCGAGCGCGGCGATGCAGCGGGCGTTCTCCGCCTCCAGCCCGATGCTGATGCGCAGGTGATTGGGCAGCCCGTAGTTGGCCACCGGACGCACGATCACCCCCAGGCGCAGCAGGGCGTCGTTGACCGGACCGGCCGGCCGGCCGACGTCGACGGTGATGAAGTTGCCCACCGAGGGGATGAAATCGAGCCCCAGACGCGCGAAGGCCTCGGTGTACTGGCGCATCCCGGCGCGGTTGAGCTCGACCGAGGCGCGCACGTGCTCGCGATCGTCGAGGGCGGCGACCGCCGCGGCTTGGGCCAGGGCGTTGACATTGAACGGCTGGCGTACCCGGTTGAGCAGGTCGGCGACCTTGGGATGACTCAGCCCGTAGCCGACGCGCAGCGCCGCCAGCCCGTGGACCTTGGCGAAGGTGCGGGTGACGATCAGGTTGGGGTGCTTCTCCAGCCACAGGGTGGCGTCGGGGAAGTCGGGCTCGCTGACATAGTCGGTATAGGCCTCGTCGATCACCACCAGACAGGTGCGCGGCAGCGCCTCGATGAAGCTCTTGAGCGCGGCGGCGTCGAGCCAGGTGCCGCTGGGGTTGTTGGGGTTGGCGATCCACACCACCCGGGTGCGCTCGTTGACCAGCGCGGCCATCGCTTCGAGATCGTGGCCGTAGTCGCGCGCCGGGGCGATGCGCGCGCTCGCCCCCACCGCCTGGGTGGAGATGGCATAGACGGCGAAGGCGTGTTCGGAGAACACCGACTCGGTGCCGGGCTGGAGGAAGGCGCGCGCGATCAGGTCGAGCACGTCGTTGGAACCGTTGCCGAGGGTCACCGCACTCGGCGAGACGTCGTGGTGGGCGGCGATCGCCATGCGCAACTCGAAGCCACCGCCGTCGGGGTAGCGACCGAGGTCGCCGCAGGCCTCGGCGATCGCCGCGCGCGCCTTGGGGCCGGGGCCGAGCGGATTCTCGTTGGAGGCGAGCTTGACCGCGTCGGTGATGCCGAGCTCACGTTCGAGCTCGGCCATCGGCTTGCCGGGGACATAGGGCGAGAGACCGGCGACCCAGGGTGCGGCGATCTCGAGGAAGGGGTTGTCTTGATTGGGCATGATGCAGACTCGCGATGTTCTCGTCCTGATCGTCCCGGGGGATGGGACGAGATCCGTGATTGATGATCGGAGGCCGGGCGACGCGCGATCGCCCGGTAGCAGTCTCGACCGGCGCAGGGGCTGCGCCGGGGTCGGTCGCGGCTAGAGTACCGCCACCGGATAGGAGCCGAGCACCTTGAACAGCTGCGCCTCGCGCTCCAGGTGTTCGAGCGCCGCGGCGACCGGCAGGTCCTCGCGGTGACCGATGATGTCGACGAAGAAGACATAGTCCCAGATACCGCGTCGCGAGGGCCGCGACTCGATCCGGGTCATGCTGATGCCGTGGGCGGCCAAGGGCATCAGCAGCGCATGCAGCCCACCGGCCTTGTTGCGACACGAGAGCAGCAGGCTGGTCTTGTCCTCGCCGCTCGGCGGTGCGTCCTGCTTGCCGATGACGAGAAAGCGGGTGGTGTTGCCCGGCTCGTCCTCGATGCGCTCGGCGAGCACCGCCAGGCCGTAGATCTCGGCGGCCTGATGGCCGGCCACCGCCGCCGCGCCCGACTCCTTGGCGGCGGTGCGCGCGGCGTCGGCGTTGCTGCCGACGGCCACCCGCTCGGCGTGCGGCAGATAGCGATCGAGCCACTCGCGACACTGGGCGAGCGACTGCTGGTGCGAATAGACGGTGCGGATCGCGCCGAGCTCGGTCTCGGCGCTCATCAGATGATGATGGATGCGCAGCGTGACCTCGCCGGTGATCGCCAGCGGCGAGGTCATGAACAGGTCGAGGGTGTGGCTGACCACACCCTCGGTGGAGTTCTCCACCGGCACCACGCCGAAGTCGCAGGAGCCGGCCTCGACCTCGCGGAAGATCTCGTCGATGGTGGCCATCGCCCGGGTCACCACCGAGTGACCGAAGTGCTTGATCGCCGCGGCCTGGGTGAAGGTACCCTCGGGCCCGAGAAAGGCGGCCTGCAACGGACGCTCGAGCGCCAGACAGGCGGACATGATCTCGCGAAACAGCCGTGCCACCTCCTCGCCGTCGAGGGGCCCCGGGTTGGCGTCCTTGACCCGGCGCAGGATCGAGACCTCGCGCTCGGGACGATAGAACTGTACCGCGCGGCCATCGGTCTCGGTCTTGATGTGGGCAACACGCTGGGCACAGCGCGCCCGCTCGCTGATCAGATCGAGCAGTTCCTGGTCGATGGCATCGATCCGTCCACGGACCTGATCGAGCCCGTCCTGGTCGTGTGTGTTGTCGGCCATGGTCAGCACGCCTCCGGCAGCGGGTCGAGCGCACGCGCCGAGCACACCCCATCGATCGCCGCCAGGGCGGCGAGCGTCTCCGGCGGACAACGCCGGTCGACGTCGATCAGGGTCACCGCGATGGTCTCGCGCGAGCGGTTGAGCATATCGAGGATATTGAGCCCGGCGGTGCCGAGATGGGTCGAGATCTGACCGACCATGTTGGGGACATTGTTGTTGACGATGGAGATCCGTGCACCGCCGTTGCGCGGCAGCACGATCTCGGGGAAGTTGACCGAATGGGTCACGTTGCCGTTCTCCAGATAGTCGCGCAGCTGCTCGGCGACCATCACTGCACAGTTGTCCTCCGCCTCCCGGGTCGAGGCACCCAGGTGCGGCAGCACCACCACCTGCGGGTGGGCCTTGAGCTGGTTGTTGGGGAAATCGCAGCAGTAGCCGTGGAGCCGCCCCTCGTCGAGCGCCGCGAGCACCGCCGCGTCGTCGACGATGCCGCGCCGCGAGAAGTTCAGCAACAGCGCCCCGTGACGCATGCCGCGGATACGCGTGGCATCGATCAGATGACGGGTGTCCTCGGTCAGCGGCACGTGGAGGGTGACGCAATCGGCACGCGCGAGCACCTCGTCGACGCTGTGCGCGGCCTCGACGTCGTGTTCGAGCTGCCAGGCGCGGGCCACGGTGATGGTGGGGTCATAGCCGATCACCCGCATCCCCAGCGCCCGCGCCGCATTGGCCACCTTGACCCCGATCGCGCCGAGCCCGATCACCCCGAGGGTACGCCCCGGCAGCTCGAAGCCGACGAAGGCGCGCTTGCCCTGCTCCACCGCCTGCTGGATGGCGGCATCGTCGCCATCCAGCCCCTCGACGAAGCGCAGCGCCTGGGCGATGTTGCGCGAGCCGATCAGCAGCGCCGCGAGCACCAGCTCCTTGACCGCGTTGGCGTTGGCTCCCGGGGTGTTGAACACCGCCACCCCGCGCGCGGTCAGCGCCGCCACCGGGATGTTGTTGGTGCCCGCGCCGGCGCGCCCGACGGCGCGTACCGAGGACGGCACCGCCGCGGCCTGCAACGGCGCCGAGCGCAGCAGGATGGCGTCCGGGTGGACGATCTCCGAGGCCACCTCGTAGTGCTCACGCGGCAGCCGCTCGAGCCCGGCCACCGCGATCTGATTCAAGGTCTGGATCCTGAACATGCCCGCTCGGCCTCCTGCATGATGACGGACGCGCGCCGACGCCCGGATGCGCCTCAGCCGTGACGACGCTCGAACTCGCGCATGAACGCGACCAGCGCCTCGACCCCGGACTCGGGCATGGCGTTATAGATGCTCGCGCGCATCCCGCCAGCCGAGCGATGGCCCTTGAGCGCGGTCAGCCCCGCGGCCGCGGCCTCTTCGAGGAAGCGCCCGTCGAGCGCCGGATCGGCCAGGGTGAAGGGGACGTTCATCCACGAACGCGACCCCGGGTCCACCGGATTATGGTAGAAGTCGGATGCGTCGATGGTGCCATAGAGCAGCGCCGCCTTGCGGGCGTTGATCTCGGCCATCGCGCCCAGCCCGCCGTTCTCCCGGAGCCACTGGAACACCAGCCCGGCGAGGTACCAGGCATAGGTCGGCGGGGTGTTGTACATGGAGTCGGCGTCGGCGTGGACCTTGTAGTCGAACATGGTCGGGGTCGCCGCCTGCGGCTGGCCGAGCAGGTCGTCGCGGACGATGACGATGGTCAGTCCGGCCGGACCGATGTTCTTCTGCGCCCCGGCATAGATCAGCCCGAAGCGCGAGACGTCGATCGGGCGCGACAGCAGGGTCGAGGACATGTCGGCGACCAGCGGCACCACGCCGGTCTCGGGGACGTAGGAGAACTCGACCCCGGCGATGGTCTCGTTGGGGGTGTAGTGGACATAGGCCGCGCGCTCGCCGCTGAGCGCCAGCTCGTGCTGCGCCGGGGCGCGGCCGAGCGACTCCTCGACGGTGCTGGCGGCGACATTGACCGCGCAGTAACGCCGCGCCTCGGCGATCGCCTTCTTCGACCAGGTGCCGGTGTTGACGTAGTCGGCCTCGCCCTTGCCGCGCAGCAGGTTCATCGGCACCATCGCGAACTGGCTCGAGGCACCGCCCTGGAGGAACAGCACCCGATAGTTGTCCGGGATGCCCAGCAACGCGCGCAGGTCGGCCTCGGCGCGCTCGGCGATGGAGACGAAGGCCTTGCCGCGGTGGCTCATCTCGGCCACGCAGGTCCCCGTACCCTGCCAGTCGAGCATCTCCTCGCGGGCCTGCTGCAGCACCGCCTCGGGCAGCATCGCTGGCCCGGCGCTGAAATTGTACACTCGAGCCATTCTCACTCTTCCCCTAGCACAGAATCAGGATTGTCAATCGCGCGGCTCGGCATCCGCGCCCGCCTCGTCGGCAACATCCGAGGCATCGGCCTCGGCCTCCGCCTCCGCCTCCTCATCGAGCGCGACCACGCGCTCGACATAGGCCAGCCGCTCGCCGGCGCCGAGGTTGATCAGCTTGACGCCCTGGGCATCGCGCCCGACCACCGGGATCTCGTCGACCGAGGTCCGGATCAGGGTGCCGTGCTCGGTGATCAGCATGATCTCGTCGCCCGGCAGCACCAGCACCGCGCCGACCTGCTCGCCGTTGCGCTCCGAGGTGCGGATGGCGATCACGCCCTGGGTCCCGCGCCCCTTGGTCGGGAACTGGTCGACTGTGGTGCGCTTACCATACCCGTTTTCGGTGACGCTGAGCACGGTACCGGGCTCGGGCACCACCAGCGAGATGACGCGCTGATCGGGCTGCAGCTTGACCCCGCGCACGCCGTGCGCGGTCCGCCCCATCGCCCGCACCTGGTCCTCGGAGAAGCGTACCGCCTTGCCGGCGGAGGTAAACAGCATCAGGTCCTGGTTGCCGTCGGTGATCGCCACCCCGACGAGATACTCGTCCTCGTGCAGATCGATGGCGATGATGCCGCGCGAGAGCGGACGCGAGAAGTCCTGGAGCGGCGTCTTCTTGACCGTGCCGGCGCTGGTGGCCATGAACACGAAGTAACCGTCCTCGTACTCGCGCACCGGCAGCATCGCGGTGATGCGCTCGCCCTGCTCGAGCGGCAGCAGGTTGACCATCGGTCGACCGCGCGCGCTGCGTCCGCCCTGGGGCAGCTCGTAGACCTTGATCCAGTAGACCCGACCACGGCTGGAGAAGCAGAGCACGGTGTCGTGGGTGTTGGCCACGAACAGCCGATCGATGAAGTCCTCCTCGCGGAAGGAGGTCGCGCTCTTGCCGCGCCCGCCGCGGTGCTGGGCCTGGTAGTCGCTGAGCGGCTGGGCCTTGACGTAGCCCTGGTGGGAGAGCGTCACCACCAGGTCCTCGGGGGCGATCAGGTCCTCGAGGGTGAGGTCGGTGTGGTCGATCTGGATCTCGGTGCGACGCGCGCTGCCGAACTGCTCGCGGATCGCCTCCAGCTCCTCGCGGATCACCGCCATCAGCCGCTCGGGATCGCCGAGGATCGACAGCAGCTCGCCGATGCGGGCGAGGATCTCCTCGAACTCCTTGAGGATCTTCTCCTGCTCGAGCCCGGTGAGTCGGTGCAGCTGCAGCTCGAGGATCGCCTTGGCCTGGCGCTCGCTCAGGCGATAGCCTTCATCGGTCATGCCGAAGCCGGGATCGAGCGTCTCCGGACGGGTCTGCTCGGCCCCGGTGCGCGACAGCATGTCGCTGACCGCGCCCGGCGCCCAGGCCCGCGTCATCAGTCGCTCGCGGGCCTCGGCCGGGCTCGGCGAGGCCTTGATGGTGGCGATCACCTCGTCGATGTTGGCCAGGGCGATGGCATAGCCCTCGAGCACGTGGGCGCGATCGCGCGCCTTGCGCAGCTCGTAGAGGGTGCGGCGGGTGACCACGTCGCGCCGGTGACGCAGGAAGTATTCGAGGATCTGCTTGAGATTGAGGGTGCGCGGCTGACCGTCGACCAGGGCCACCATGTTGATGCCGAACACCTGCTGCATCTGGGTGTGCTGGTAGAGGTTGTTGAGCAGCACCTCGGGATGGGTGTCGCGCTTGAGCTCGATGACGATGCGCATGCCGTCCTTGTCGGACTCGTCGCGCAGCCCGTCCTGGGCGATGCCCTCGATCTTCTTCTCCTTGACCAGCTCGGCGATGCGCTCGAGCAGCCGCGCCTTGTTGACCTGATAGGGCAGCTCGGTGACCACGATCGCCTCGCGACCGCTGCGACTCTGCTCCTCGAAGTCGGCGCGCGCGCGCATCACCACCCGGCCCCGGCCGGTGCGATAGGCCTCGCGGATGCCACGTACCCCGTTGATCAGGGCACCGGTGGGGAAGTCCGGGCCGGGCACCAGCTCGATCAGCTGCTCGAGATCGACCAGGGGGTCGTCGATGATCGCCAGACAGGCGTCGATCACCTCGTTGAGGTTGTGCGGCGGGATGTTGGTCGCCATGCCCACGGCGATGCCCGAGGAGCCGTTGACCAGCAGGTTCGGGAAGCGCGCCGGCAACACCGTCGGTTCCTGCTCGGTGTTGTCGTAGTTGGGCGCGAAGTCGACCGTCTCCTTGTCGAGGTCGTCGAGCAGCGCATCGGCGATGCGGGTCATCCGCACCTCGGTGTAACGCATCGCCGCCGGCGGATCGCCGTCGACCGAACCGAAGTTGCCCTGACCGTCGACCAACAGGTTGCGCATCGAGAACGGCTGGGCCATGCGCACCATGGTGTCGTAGATGGCCGAGTCGCCATGGGGGTGGTACTTACCCATGACGTCACCGACGACGCGCGCCGACTTGCGATAGGCGCGATTCCACACGTTGCCCTGCTCGTGCATCGAGAAGAGCACCCGGCGGTGCACGGGCTTGAGACCGTCGCGGACATCCGGCAGCGCGCGCCCCACGATCACGCTCATGGCGTAATCAAGATAGGACTGACGCATCTCGTCCTCGAGATTGATGGGCAGGACTTCTCTGGCGAATTCTGGCATGGGTGTGGTGAACCGGCTGTAAGCGTGCTTGAGGGAACCTCAGAGCGAGGCCCCTGATGCGTGTTCTGAACCTGTCGATTCTACCACGCCGCGCCAAGGCACGCTGGAGACGATCGGCTGGGCGGGGAACCAGCGACCAGGGAAGAGCGAACCGCCGAGAAGATCGAACCGCCAAGATACCGTCTTGCCCGTCAATCGCCGATCATGCACACCAGCCTCCCCGACTGGAGGCTGGAAGCTGGTTCGAACCGCCAAGCCGCCAAGAGCGCGAAGATGGAGAAAGGCTTCCAGCCGCCAGCTTCCAGTGAAGGGGCTGGGTTGTCTCGTCGCGTCGCGGTTGACCGCAAACCGACACTGGAGGCTGCTTGCTGAAGACTGGTCGCGCACTTTGCGGCTTTGCGGTTCAATCTCCTGGCGGCTGGCGGCTGGCGGCTGGTAGCTGGTAGCTGGTAGCTGGTAGCTGGTAGCTGGCGGCTGATAGCTGGCGACTGGCAGCGACCCTCCGCTCAGCCCCCGGCCACCCCGGGACCGGGGCGTCCGAACAGATAGCCCTGGACCAGATCGGCGCCGTGACGGCGGACGTAGTCGAGTTCGGCCTCGGTCTCGATGCCCTCGGCGAGGAGTTCGATGTCGAGCTCGGCGGCGATGCCGGCGAGGGCGCGATAGATCGACTGGCGGGCGGGATCGCGGTCGATGTCGCGGATGATCTCCATGTCGACCTTGATGATGTCGGGGCGCAGCTGGGCGAGTAGGTTGAGCGAGGCATAACCGCTGCCGACGTCATCGAGCGCCACCCGGTAGCCGGCGTCGCGATAGTAGTCGAGGATGCGTTTGAGGTGCTCGATATCACCGACGCGCTCGGTCTCGACCACCTCGAAGACGATCCGACCGGGATCGATGCCGAGCTTGCGCGCCCAACCGACGGTGCTGCGCAGACAGTGCACCGGATCGTAGATCGCCGTCGGCAGGAAGTTGATGAACAGCAGCCCGTCGAGCCCCTGGGCGGCGGCGCAGTGCAGCGCCGCGGCACGCGCCTGACGATCGACCTGGAACAACAGGTCGTTGGCCGCAGCCAGCGAGAAGATCTCGCCCGGGAACATCAGCCCGCCCTCCGGCAACCGTCCGCGCAGCAGCGCCTCGTGCCCGACCACCGCACCATCGGCGATCGAGACGATCGGCTGGAACCAACTGACGAAGCGCTGGTATTCGAGGATCTCGAGCAGCGGGCGCGCCGCCAGCAGGGCGAACCAACGCTCCAGCGAATGGGCGCGGGTGAAGGCGTGAAAATCCAGGCCCTCGCCCGGAGCGAGCAACAGTGCCAGGATGCCCTCGCGCTCGAGGGCGTTGAACGGTTGATCGACCCGCAGTCGCTCGAGGAAGTCGAGCAGGCAGGTGTCGGGCAGGCGCACCACCATCTCCTCGACCCGGTGGACCAGCAACGCCTGCTCGAGATAGCCGAGACACTTGTCGCGCAGCTCGCGCACCGCAAAGGTCAACAACAGCTCGCCCCGCGCCGAGGACGTCAGGGGCAGTGTCTGACAACGCGGACAGGCCATGAGGATCTCCATCTGTGAGGACCGCGGGTCAAGGGCCGGACCGCACAGGCCCGACCCCTTGATCTATGGATAACAGGCGCGCGGCCCAAGGTCCAACCCGACGCCCGCCTCAGCCCATCAGCGCGCGCATCCGTTCAGGGGTCGGCTCGAGCACCACCCCGCGCTCGGTGACGATGGCATCGACCAGTGCCGCCGGGGTGACGTCGAACACCGGGTTGCGCGCCGCGCAGCCCGCCGGCGCCACCGGGTTGCCGCCGCAGCCGAGCAGCTCGGCCGGATCGCGCTCCTCGATCGGGATCTCGGCGCCGGTGGCCAGCCCCATGTCGATGGTCGAGGTCGGCGCCGCGACCATGAAGCGGATGCCGTGATGACGCGCCATCACCGCCAGACCATAGGTACCGATCTTGTTGGCGACGTCGCCGTTGGCGGTGATGCGATCGGCGCCGACCACCACCCAGCCGACCCGCCCCTGCGCCATCAGGCTGGCGGCCGCACAGTCGGCCTGGAGGGTGACCGGGATGTCGTCCTGCATCAGCTCCCAGGCGGTCAGCCGCGCGCCCTGCATCCACGGCCGGGTCTCGTCGGCGTAGACCCGCTCGACCTTGCCCGCGGCGTGCGCGGCGCGCACCACGCCGAGCGCGGTGCCATAACCGCCGGTGGCCAGGGCGCCGGCGTTGCAGTGGGTGATGATCTCGGTCGGCGCGGTGATCAGCGCCGCGCCCAGCTCACCGATACGCCGGTTGGCCGCGCGGTCCTCCTCGTGCACCGCGCGCGCCTCGGCGAGCAGCGCGGCGAAGGGGTCGGCGGCACCCAGGGTGGCGATCAGCGCGCGCATCCGCCGAATCGCCCAGAACAGGTTGACCGCCGTCGGACGCGACCCGGCGAGCCGCTCCAGATCACCTTCGATGGCCTGCTTCCAGTCCGTCCCGGCGGCGGCGAAGGCGGTGCGCCCGGCAAGCGCCACGCCATAGGCCGCGGCCACACCGATCGCCGGCGCGCCCCGCACCACCATGTCGCGGATCGCCTCGGCGACGGCGGCGGCGTCATCGTAGGCCAGCACCTCGATGCGCGCGGGCAGCACCCGCTGGTCGAGCAGATAGAGACGATCGTCCTGCCAGCGCACGGCGTCATCGGGGGTGGGGACGAACGGGGTTGCAGTTTCCATCAAAGGCTCCTTGTGGCATTTTGCGCGCATTGTCCCCGATTTTGCCGCCGTCACCAAAGGACCCCTATCGATGCAAGCCGAGCTCCTCATTCATGCCCCGTGGATTCTCCCGGTCGACGCCGCCGACAGCCAGCTCGACGACCATGCGATCGCGGTGTCCGAGGGGCGTATCCAGGCGCTGCTACCCTCGACCGAGGCGCGCGCCAGCATCGAGGCGCAACGCGAGATCGAGCTCCCAGGGCACGTGCTCATCCCCGGGCTGATCAACGCTCACACCCACGCGGCGATGAGCCTGATGCGCGGGCTCGCCGACGACCTGCCGCTGATGACCTGGCTGCACGAGCACATCTGGCCGGCCGAGCAGCGCTGGGTCGATCCCGCCTTCGTCGGCGACGGCACCCGCCTGGCGGTGCTCGAGATGCTGCGCGGCGGCGTGACCTGCTACAACGACATGTACTTCCACCCCGAGGTCAGCGCCCAGGTCACCGCCGAGGCCGGGATGCGCGCGGTCATCGGCATGATCGTGATCGATTTTCCCACCGGCTATGCCGCCGACGCCGACGGCTATATCGCCAAGGGGCTGGCGCTGCACGAACGCTATCGCGATCATCCGCTGATCCAGGTCGCCTTCGCCCCGCACTCGCCCTATACCGTCTCCGACGCGCCGCTGGGCCGGGTGCGCACCCTCGCCGATCAGCTCGAGATCCCGATCCACATCCATGTCCACGAGACCCGCGACGAGGTCGCGCAGTCGCTGCGCGATCACGGCCAGCGCCCGCTGGCGCGGCTCGACGGGCTCGGGCTGCTCGACCCGGCGCTGCTGGCGGTGCACATGACCCAGCTCGAGGACGCCGAGATCGAGCGTCTCGCCGCCACCGGCGCCCATGTCGTCCACTGCCCCGAGTCCAACCTCAAGCTCGCCAGCGGCTTCTGTCCGCTCGCCAGACTGCTCGAGGCCGGGGTCAACGTCGCCCTCGGCACCGACGGCGCGGCCAGCAACAATGACCTCAGCATGCTCGGCGAGATGCGCACCGCCGCGCTGCTCGCCAAGGGCGTCTCCGGCTCGGCCGCCGCCGTCCCGGCGAGCGCCGCACTGCGCATGGCCACCATCAACGGCGCGCGCGCCCTCGGGCTCGATGACGAGATCGGCTCGCTCGAGACCGGCAAGGCCGCCGACATCGTCGCCGTCGACCTCGGCGATGCCCACACCCAGCCGGTCTATCACCCCACCTCGCAGCTGGTCTACGCCGCCAGCAGCCATCAGGTGCGCCAGGTCTGGATCAACGGCCGCCAGGTACTGCGCGACGGTGCCCCGACCCTGATCGACACCGCCGACACCTTCGCCCGCGCCCGCACCTGGGGCGAGCGCCTGGCCGCGAGCGATTGAGCAACGCCGGGGCACAGTTGCAAGCTGTTGAACCGCAAAGACGCGAAGGACGCAAAGAAAGCGACCGTTTGGCCTGGGGGCCTGTATTCAAGCGTTGTGATCATCACCAGATCGCCTCTCCTCCAGCAGCCTTTCATCCCTTCGTGCGCTTCGCGTCTTTGCGGTTCAAACCGCTGGCGACCGAAGGCTGACGCCTGAACCATGCCCACCCCGGCTCCGTCACCACAAGCAACGGCCATCGTCGCGCTGGCGCGGGCGCTGCGCGCCGAGGCGCTGGGGTGTCGACAGCGCCGGGTGTTGCTGGTCAGCGGCGAGGTCGGCTGGTGTGAGCGTCAGGCGCTGGCGGTGCTCGCAGCGCTGCCGGGGGTGGCGACGACCTGGCTCTCGGCACGCACGAGCCCACCCCAGGCTGAACCGCTGGGCGCTGCACGCAAGCTGCTCGGGGGCGAACTCGCCCTGCTGGTCTACGACGCCCACGGCGGCTTCGACCCCGACGCCTTCGGCGCCGCCACCGGCGCGCTGATCGGCGGCGGGCTGTTGCTGCTGCTGACCCCGCCGCTGGCCGAGTGGTCGACCCTGACCGACCCGCAGACCGCGCGCCTCGCCCCCTGGCCCCATCCGCCACAACCGGGCGGGCGCTTCATCGCGCGGCTGGCGCGGGTGCTGGTGAGCGACCCCGCGCTGGTCCACATCGACCAGTCGCAGCCCCCTGCCCACTGGCCGCAACCCGCCCCCCGCGCGCCGGCCCCGGCCCCGCCGCCAGCCCCGGACGCCGAGGGCGCGGCGAGCGCCGATCAGGCGCGGGCGATCGCGGCGGTGCTGCGGGTCGCGCGCGGACGCGCTCATCGCCCGCTGGTGCTCAGCGCCCATCGCGGGCGCGGCAAGAGCGCGGCGCTCGGCATCGCCGCGCGGCGGCTGCTCGCCGAGGCCGAGGACTATCGCATCCTCGTCACCGCGCCCAACCGGGGCGCGGCGGCGACCCTGCTCGGACATGCCGGAAGCCACCCGGGGCTCGACTTCGTCGCCCCCGCCGACCTGCTCGACCGCCACCCCGCCGCCGATCTGGTACTGGTCGACGAGGCCGCGGCGATCCCCGCCCCCCTGCTCGAAGGGCTGCTGCACCGCTACCCGCGACTGGTGTTCGCCGCCACCGTCCACGGCTACGAGGGCACCGGACGGGGGTTCGAGCTGCGCTTTCGCGATGCGCTCGAGCGCCACACCCCGGGGTGGCGGCTCGAGCGGCTCGAACAACCGATCCGCTGGGCCGCGCACGACCCGCTCGAGGCGCTGGGCTTCCGCGCCCTGCTGCTCGATGCGGCCATCCCCGCGATCGACCCGCCGAGCAGCACGACGCTCGCGGGTATCACCTGCGAACGCCTCGATCGCGACACCCTGGCCGGGGACGAGACCACGCTCGGGGCGCTGTTCGGGCTGCTGGTCCAGGCCCATTACCAGACCCGCCCGGCGGACCTGCGGATGCTGCTCGACGGCCCCGGGGTGCGGGTCTATGCCTGTCGGCTCGCGGGCCGGGTGGTGGCGACCCTGATCGCCAGCGCCGAGGGCGGCATCGACGACCCGGCGCTGCGCGCGGCGATCTTCGAGGGACGCCGGCGCCCGCGCGGTCATCTGCTGCCGCAGACCCTCTCGGCCCATGCCGGGCTGGCCGAGGCCCCAGCGCTGCGCGCGCTGCGGGTGGTGCGCATCGCCACCCACCCGGCGCTGCGCCGACACGGGCTGGGCGCGCGACTGCTGACGACCCTGCAGGCGGCGGCACGCGCCGAGGGCCTCGATCTGGTCGGCACCAGCTTCGGCGCCACCCCCGGGCTGCTCGCCTTCTGGCGCCACCAGGGCTGGCGACTGGCGCAGGTCGGCACCAGCCGCAACGCCGCCAGCGGCGAACACGCGGTGGTGCTGCTCGCGGCCTGCTCGGCGGCGGGTAAGCGACTGGCGACCCGCGCCGAGCGCCGACTCGGCGCGCGGATCGGGATCCTGCTTGCCGGGCCGTTGCGCGCCCTCGACCCGAGGATCGCCGCGGCACTGCTCAGCGCACTGCCCCCGCCGAGCCGCGACGCCCTGGAGGAGGACAGCGCCGAGCTGCACGCCTTCGCCAACGCCCACCGCACCCTCGAGGCGAGCCTCGCGCCACTGGTCGGGCTGACGCGGGCGCGGCTCGCCGAGACGCTGCGGGCAGGACGGATCACCCCGGACGAGGCGGCACTGCTGGTCGCCTGCGCACTCCAGCTGCATGCCCCGGCGACACTGGTCGAGCGCTTCTCCGCGAGCGGCCGAGAGGCACTCACCGAGCAGCTCAGGATGGTCACGGGACGACTGCTGGAAGCGGCCATGCCGGGGGCAGGTGCCGACAAGACCACACCCCGGACACCCTGAGCCTGACACCGCGATCCGACCAGGGGTGACGCCGCTGGAATCGACTGGAAAGCGATCGCATTTCCCCCTCGGGGCCGTGCGTTCGAGGTCCAACTGCGTCTACACTGCCAGTGGATGCCCACAAGCTGCCAGCCGCCCCTTTCAAGCTCGACCTGGATTCGCATGCCGGACAGTATCGCTACCCCGATCCGAATTGGCCTGATGCCGCCGCTCACCGGCCTGGTCTCGCTCTACGGCCCGGAGATCTCCTGGGCCGGGCGTATCGCCTGTGCCGAGATCAACGCCGCCGGCGGGGTACTCGGCCGCCCCCTCGAACTGGTGATCGTCGACGACGGCAGCCAGCCCGAGACCGCCGTACCGACCGCCGCCCGACTGATCGACACCCATCGCTGCGTGGCACTGATCGGCAACCTGCTGTCGAACTCGCGCATCGCCGTGGCCGGGCGGGTCTCGCAGCCACGCCGCGTGCCCTATCTCAACTTTTCCTTCTACGAGGGCAGCATCCACCACCGCTATTTCTTCAATTTCGCCGCCCTGCCCAACCAGCAGATCGATCACATGATCCCCTACATGGCGCGGCTGGCCGGCCCCAAGATGTTCTTCGCCGGCAGCAACTACGAGTGGCCGCGCGGCTCGATCGACGCGGCCAAGCGCGCGCTCGTCGCCTGTGGCGGCGAGGTGGTGGGAGAAGAATATCTTCCCTTCGGCAGCGCCCGGCTCGGCGCCCTGCTCAACCGGGTCGAGCGCTCCGGCGCCGATGTCTTCGTGCCCTACTTCGCCGGGGCCGACCAGATCGAGCTGCTCAACCGCTTCGACCAGCTCGGTCTCAAGTCACGCATGGCCGTGGTCATGGGCCATTTCGACGAGGCCATGGCCGCGCACCTCGCCCCCGAGGTGCGCGAGGGCTTCTATTCGAGCAGCACCTATTTCATGGGCCTCGACACCCCGGCCAACCACCGCTATCTGCGCGCGCTCGCCGCCCTCCCCGAGGTCGAGGCGCTGCACCCCGAGGGGCGTGGCGTGCTGACCAACTTCGGCGAGGGCACCTATGTCTGCGTGCACGCCTTCGCCCAGGCAGCCAATTGCGCCGGCTCGGTCGAGCCCGAGGCGCTGGTCGAGGCGCTCGAGCAGGTCGTCATCGAGGCGCCACAGGGAGAGGTACGGATGGATCCGATCACCCATCACGCGGCGGTCAACGGCCATCTGGCGCGCTGCGACTTCGCCGGGCGTTTCGAGATCATCGAGTCCTTCGGCCGTACCGCCCCTGAGATCCCCGAGCGTTACTCCCACCTGCAGCGGCGACCGCACCCCGACGACGCCGGAGACAAGCCCGACGGGCAGGAGCACGAGACCAGGGCCGTGGTCCCCCAGGTCGCCGTGGTCGGTGTCGACGACCGTGACCGGATCGAGTACGTCAACCGGGCACTGCTCAAGCGCTGGGGGATCGCCGAGGAGTCCGAGCTGCTCGGCAAGCCGATCACCCTGCTCTGGGCCGAGGCCGACGAACCACTGGCCGAGGCGCGCCGCAACCTGGCCGAACAGGACGAGTGGCAAGGCATGCTGCAGGCACGCCTGAACGACGGCAGCCTGCGCCAGCTGGCCGTGGTCGCCGAACCGACGCTGCGCGCCGATGCCCGCGCCGGCTACACCCTGGCCTGTATCGACACCGAGCCACCATCGGCCAGCCAAACCTCGCCCTTCGGCCCCGAGCAGATGCTGTCGATGGCCGATGTCGCGGTGCTGGCCATCAGCGCCGAATCGATGGTGATCGAGGCCAACCGGCGCGCCGCCGAGCTGTTCGGCTATCGGGGCGACGAGATGGTCGGGCTGGCGCTCGAACAGCTCATCCCGCCGCAATACCGTCAGCGCCACGGCCAGCTCATCCAGCGCTTCCTCAATGGGCCTGAGCACGAGCGGCGGATGGGCATGCGCACCGAGGTCAGCGGATACCGCAAGGATGGCTCGTCCTTCCCCGCCGCGGCCTCGATCTCCAAGGTGATGAGCAACGGCGAGTGGGTACTGGTGGTCACCCTCAGCGATATCACCGACCGCAAGGTGGCCGAAGAGGAACTGGAGTGGCGTGCCTCGCACGACACCCTCACCGGACTGCCCAACCGCGCGCTGATCCGCGAACGGCTGGCCCACGCGCTGACCCGCTCACGCACCCAGGGACACGGGGTGGGCGTGCTGTTCATCGATCTCGACGGCTTCAAGCTGGTCAACGACAGTCACGGACACGCCACCGGCGACGCCCTCCTGAAGGGCATCGCGCAACGACTGGTCAGCCATGTCCGACCCGGCGACACCGTGGCGCGACTCGGTGGCGACGAGTTCGTGGTGCTCTGCGACCGCGTCGACACCGCGGCGACCCTCACCGCGCTCGCCGAGCGCATCAACGACCTGCTGCGCGAGCCGCTGCAACTCAACCAACACCAATTGTTCGCCACCGCCAGCATCGGCGTGGCGCTCGGTCACGGCACCACCCACAATGCCGATGACCTGCTGCGCAACGCCGACGCGGCGATGTACTCCGCCAAGGAGCAGGGACGCGACGGCGCCCGGCTGTTCAGCGAGGAGATCCACGAACAGGCGCGCCGGCGCTTCGATATCAGCAACGGGCTGCGCCAGGCGATCGAACGCGACGAGCTGGAGGTCCGCTTCCAGCCGATCCTCAGCGTCGATACCCTGCAGATCCGCGGCGCCGAGCTGCTGCTGCGCTGGTTCCCGAGCGCCGGCGAGGTCTCACCGGCACACTTCGTGCCGATCGCCGAGATGAACGGGGCGATCGTGCCGATCGGCAAGTGGGTCTTCCGTCAGGCCTGTCTGGCCGAGGCCGAGTGGCGCGCCAGCTTCGGCGCGCGCGCCCCTTATATCAGCGTCAACGTCTCGGCGCGCCAGCTCAACGACGCCACCCTGGTCGATGACTTCGTCGCCATCCTCGAGGCCACCGGAGCCGATCCCGAGCGCATCCTGCTCGAGCTCACCGAGACCTCGCTGATGAGCAACGTCAACTTCAATCTCGGCATGCTGCGCCGACTCGCCGAGCGCGGGCTGCGAGTGGCGGTCGACGACTTCGGCACCGGTTACTCGTCGCTCGCCCAGCTGCTGCGCCTGCCGGTGAGCAGCCTCAAGATCGATCGCGAGTTCGTCGACGGACTCGACAAGCGTCACGACAGCCGCGCCATCGTCTCGGCCGTCTGCAGCATGGCGCGCGCCATGGGACTCGGGGTGATCGCCGAGGGGGTGGAGAACCCCCGCCAGTTCGACTATCTGCGCGACATGGGTTGCGACCACGTCCAGGGCTATCACTTCTATCGCCCGCTGACCGCGCAGACGATGCGCGAGCTGCTCGGTGCCGCGCCGTCCGAGACCACGGTGCTCGCCGAGCACGACCTCTACGCCCTGCTCTATGTCAGCCAGGCCACCGAACCGATGAGTCCGCGCGAGCTACAGGAGCTGCTCAAACAGTCGCGCGAGTCCAATCGACGCCAGGGGCTCACCGGCTTCCTGCTCTATCTCAACGGCAGCTTCATGCAACTGCTCGAGGGCAGTCGTCCCCGCCTGCTGCGCCTGCTGCAGCAACTGCGCGAGGATCCGCGCCATCACGGCGTGCGGGTGGTCTACGAAGGGGTGGTGAAGCAACGCATCTTCGCCGACTGGAGCATGGGCTTTCGCGACCTCGAGCACCTCGAGGACGACTACGACTTCGCGCGCTGGCGCGCGCGCACCCTCAACTTCGTCGACATGTCCGAGGATGCGCGTGCCTGCTTCAACCTCATCGCCGCCTTCGCCACGCAGACACAGGAACAATCGCGCAACGCACGCTGAACCGCATCAGAGTTCGGCCAGGTCCCCCTTGTGCTGCAGCCAACGGCGCCGGTCGGCGGCGCGACGCTTGGCCAGCAACATGTCGAGTAGCTCGCCGCTGCCATCCTCCGGATCGACGGTGAGCTGAACCAGCCGCCGGGTGTCCGGGGCGATGGTGGTCTCGCGCAGCTGCGCCGGGTTCATCTCGCCGAGTCCCTTGAAGCGCTGCACCCCGACCTTGCCGCGGATGCCCTCGGCGGCGATGCGATCGAGCACGCCGCGCTTCTCGTCCTCGTCGAGGGCGTAGAAGACCTGCTTGCCGACATCGATACGATAGAGCGGCGGCATCGCCACATAGACGTGTCCCTCGGCGACCAGACGAGGGAAATGCCGCAGGAAGAGCGCGCACAGCAGGGTGGCGATATGGGCACCGTCGGAGTCGGCGTCGGCGAGGATGCAGATCTTGCCGAAGCGCAGCCGCGAGAGGTCCTCGCTGCCCGGATCGACACCGATGGCCACGGCGATGTCGTGCACCTCCTGCGAGGCGAGCACCTCGGCGGGGTCGACCTCCCAGGTGTTGAGGATCTTGCCGCGCAGCGGCAGGATCGCCTGGAACTCGCGATCGCGCGCCTGCTTGGCCGACCCCCCGGCCGACTCGCCCTCGACCAGGAACAGCTCGCTGCGCTCGGGGTCGGTGGCGGTGCAGTCGGCAAGCTTGCCGGGCAGCGCCGGCCCCTGGGTGACCTTCTTGCGGGTGACGGTGCGCCCGGCGCGCAACCGCGCCTGGGCCGCGCCGATGGCCAACTCGGCGATACGCTCGCCGGACTCGACGTGCTGGTTGAGCCACAGGCTGAAGGCATCCTTGACCACCCCGGAGACGAAGGCCGCGCACTCGCGCGAGGACAGTCGTTCCTTGGTCTGGCCGGAGAACTGGGGGTCGATCAGCTTGACCGAGAGGATATAGGCGATGCGGCTCCAGACATCATCCGGGGTCAGCCGCACGCCGCGCGGGAGCAGGTTGCGGAACTCGCAGAACTCGCGCACCGCCTCGGTCAGCCCGGTGCGCAAGCCATTGACATGGGTGCCACCCTGCAGTGTCGGGATCAGGTTGACATAGCTCTCGGCCACCGGCTCGCCGCCCTCGGGCAGCCACACCAGCGCCCAGCTCGCCGCCTCGTTGGTGCCCTGCATGTCGCCGACGAAGGGCTGCTCGGGGAGGCGCTCGACGCCGCCGAGCGCCTGCAGCAGATAGTCCTTGAGTCCGTCCTGATAGCACCAGCAGTGCTCCTCGTCGGCGGCCTCGTCGCGCAGTCGCACCTCGAGCCCGGGGCAGAGCACCGCCTTGGCGCGCAGCAGATGGATCAGCGCACGCACCGCGATCCTGGGGCTGTCGAAATACTTGGGGTCGGGCCAGAAGCGCAGCCGGGTGCCGGTGTTGTTGCGCCCGACACTGCCGACCACGGTCAGCTCGCTGACCTTCTCGCCGTCGGCGAAGGCCATGTGCGACTCCTGACCGCCACGACGCACCCACACCTCGAGGCGATTCGACAGGGCGTTGACCACCGAGACGCCGACACCATGCAGGCCGCCGGAGAAGCGATAGCTGCCGCTGCCGAACTTGCCCCCGGCATGGAGCTTGGTGAGGATCACCTCGACGCCCGGCTGGCCGAGCTGGGGGTGCAGATCGACCGGCATGCCACGACCGTCGTCGGCGACCTCCAGCGAGCCATCGGCGAACACCACCACTTCGATGCGCCTGGCATGGCCGGCGAGCGCCTCGTCGACGCTGTTGTCGATCACCTCCTGGGCGAGGTGGTTGGGGCGGGTGGTGTCGGTGTACATCCCGGGGCGCTTGCGCACCGGGTCGAGACCGCTGAGGACCTCGATGGCTGAGGCGTCGTAGTTGCCGGTCATGGCCGTGCTGGATCTTCCTGTGGCGGGGTGATGGACGAGAACGAGCGGTGCGCAAGACGCGCTGGTTTGACCACTCAACCGACCTACGGTACCGTACCTGCAAACACCGGTTCAAACCCGATGACGAAAGCCCCCGAGCACTCCCCGCCAACCTTCGAACAGGCACTCGCCGAACTGGAGTCGATCGTCGACGCCCTCGAGCAGGACGAGATGACGCTCGAGCAGTCGCTCGACGCCTTCGAGCGCGGCATCGGCCTCACCCGCACCTGTCAGCAGGCACTGGAGACGGCAGAGCAACGGGTGCGCATCCTCACCGACGCTCGGCCGGACGCCGAGCCAGAAGCCTTCGACACCCATGACTGAGACCAATCTGGACGCCTTCCGCTCGCGCTACCAGGCGCGCGTCGAGAACACGCTCGAGCAACTGCTGCCGAGCACCAGCGTGGAGCCGGCTCGCCTGCACGAGGCCCTGCGCTATACCGTGCTCGGTGGCGGCAAGCGCATCCGCCCGCTGCTGACCTATGCCGCCGGCGAGGCGCTCGCCATCGACCCCGAACTGCTCGACCGGCCGGCCTGCGCGGTGGAGCTGATCCACGCCTACTCGCTGATCCACGACGACCTCCCGGCAATGGACGACGACGACCTGCGTCGCGGCCAGCCGACCTGTCACCGCGCCTACGACGAGGCCACCGCGATCCTCGCCGGCGACGCCCTGCAGACGATCGCCTTCCAGGCCCTGGCCGAGGCCCCGGGGCTCTCCGCCGAGAGTCGGGTGGGCATGGTCACCGCGCTGGCGCGCGCCAGCGGCTCGCGCGGCATGGTCGGCGGTCAGGCGCTCGACCTCGCCGCCGAGGGCGAGGGGACCCAGCTCGACGTCGCCATGCTCGAGCACATCCATATCCACAAGACCGGCGCGCTGATCCGCGCCTCGGTACAGATGGCCCTGCTCGCCCGCAGCGACGCCACCGACGACCAGCGCGAGCGGCTCGACCGCTATGCCAAGTGCATCGGTCTGGCCTTCCAGATCCAGGACGACGTGCTCGACGTCGAGGGCGACACCGCGCTCATCGGCAAGACCGCCGGACGCGACCAGGTGCTCGAAAAGGCCACCTATCCGTCGCTGGTCGGGCTCGCCCAGGCCAAGGCGATGGCGCGCGAGCTGACCGACGAGGCACTCTCGGCGATCAGCATCTTCGGCGAGCGCGCCGCTGCGCTCACCGCCATCGCCGAGGGGCTGAGCACCCGCCGCAGCTGAGAACCCCGTCACCGCCCGGGGCCGACCCGGGCGACTGTCGACACCAGACCCATTGTCTTGTCGCCGCAACACCCCCAGGGTTTGCGGCGATATCTCTTTTCCGCCGATCCGTCGAGGAAGCGAACCCATGGAGCATGTGCTCGAGTCCAACCGTTGCAACGCGACCGCCGATATCGCTGACGTCCAGGGGAGCGCCGACACCCGTCGCATCGCCATCGACAAGGTCGGCATCAAGGACATCCGCCACCCGGTGCGGGTGCGCGACCGCAGCGGCAATGAGCAGCATACGGTGGCGACCTTCAACATGTACGTCTACCTGCCGCACGATTTCAAGGGCACGCACATGTCGCGCTTCGTGCAGGTACTCAACAACCATGAGGAAGAGATCGGCGTCGCCTCCTTCAAGGACATGCTCGCCGAGATGTCGACCCGGCTCGAGTCCGAGGCCGGCCACATCGAGATGCGCTTCCCCTTCTTCATGCGCAAGCAGGCCCCCGTCTCCGGGGTGCAGAGCCTGCTCGACTACGAGGTGACGCTGATCGGCGAGATCCGTCACGGCGAGCCGGCGCTGCAGGTCAAGGTGGTGATCCCGGTCACCAGCCTGTGCCCCTGCTCGAAGAAGATCTCGGCCTACGGCGCGCACAACCAGCGCTCGCACGTCACCCTGCAGGTGCGCATGCGCGACTTCATCTGGATCGAGGAGCTGATCGAGATGGTCGAGTCGGAGGCCTCCTCCGAGCTGTTCGGCCTGCTCAAGCGCCCCGACGAGAAGTACGTCACCGAGCACGCCTACGACAACCCCAAGTTCGTCGAGGACATGGTGCGCGACGTTGCCAAGCGGCTCAACGAGGACGATCGCATCCTCTACTACGTGGTCGAGGCGGAGAACTTCGAGTCGATCCATAACCACTCGGCCTACGCCCTGATCGAGCGCGACAAGGAGGCCGAGGCCCGCACCGCCGAGGCCTCGCTCTGACCATCCCGGCGTGAGCGCACCGCGTCGCCTGCTGCTGCACGGTTTCACCGGCACCGCCGCGGACTGGGCGACGCGCTGCGCGCACGACCCCGAGGCGCTGGCCATCGACCTCCCCGGTCACGGCGCCGCCCCGCCCCCACGGGGCGACTTCGCGAGCACCATCGCCGCGCTGCTCGCCCAGCTACCGCCCTCGATCGACGAGCTGATCGGCTACTCGCTCGGCGGCCGGGTCGCACTCGGCCTGCTGCAGGGCGCGCCCGAGCGCTTCCGGCGCGCCACCCTGATCTCCGCCCATCCCGGACTCACCGACCCGGTCGCGCGCGCGCGCCGTCGCGCGGCCGACCGACGCTGGATCGAGCTGCTGCGCACACAGGGTATCGGCGCCTTCGTCGACGCCTGGGAGCAACTGCCGCTGTTCGCCACCCAGACCCGCGCCGCCCCCGCCGCACTCACCCGCCAGCGCGCCCAACGTCTCGCCCAGGACCCCGAGGGCCTGGCCGCCGCGCTCGCCGTGCTCGGGCTCGGCGAGATGCCGCCGACCTGGCGCACCCTCGCCCGTCACCCCGGTCGAGTGCGCTGGATCGTCGGCGCCGACGATGCCAAGTTCCTCGGACTGGCGCGCCGGGTGGCGATGCTGCGCCCGAGGCTCCAGCTCCACGTCATCCCCGGCGCCGGGCACAACCCGCTGATCGAGGCCCCGGCGCGGCTCGACGCATTGCTCGACCCACGATGAACCGCGCCATCGCCCCGACCAGCCCCGCGCTCATCCTCCCCCTGGCGCTGCTCGCGGCGCTGACCCCCTTCGCCATCGACATGTATCTGCCCGGCCTGCCCGAGATCGCCCGCGCGCTCGACGGGCCGATCGAGCTGGCGCAGCTCAGCGTGGCCATCTATCTCGGTGTCTTCGCCCTCGCCCAGCTGGTCATCGGCCCGCTCTCCGACGTGCTCGGCCGACGCCTGACCATCAGCGCCGGGCTGGGGCTGTTCATGACCGCCGCGCTCGGCTGCGCCCTGGCGCCGAGCCTGCCGGTGCTGATCGGCGCGCGTGCCATCCAAGCCCTCGGCGGCGCCGCGGTGGCGGTCACGGTGCCGGCGCTGGTGCGCGATCTCTACGACAAGGAGGACTATGCCCGCGTCATGGCGCTGATCATGCTGGTGATGTCCTTCGCGCCGCTGGTCGCCCCCACCCTGGGCGCACTGGTGATCGGGCTCGGCGGCTGGCGCGCGGTGTTCATCGCGCTGCTGGCGATCGGTGCGGTGGCGCTGGCGCTGTTTCTCGCGCTCATCCCCGAGACCCTGCACCACCAGCACCGTCATCGTCTCGACCTCGGCCACATCCTGCGCAACTATCTGCGCCTGTTCGGCCACCGCGCCGCGCTCGCCTATCTGCTCGCCGGCGCCAGCAGCTTCTCCGGGATGATGGTGTTCATCGTCGCCTCGCCCTATGTCTATATCGAGTACTACGGGCTCGGCGCCGGCCAGTTCGGCTTGGTGTTCGCCGCCAACGTCGCCCTGACCATGGTGACGGCCACGCTCAACGCCCGACTGATCCCCCGTCTCGGCGCCGACCGTCTGCTCGCCATCGGTCTCGCCACCCAGGCGACGGTGGCGTTCATGGCCTTGGGGCTGGCGCTCCACGGCGCACCGCCGATCTGGTTGCTGGCACCGACCACCGCGCTCTATCTGGGGATGATGGGACTGGTGCTGGGCAACGCCACCGCCGGCTTCATGAGCTTCTTCCCGCGTCTGGCCGGGACCGCCTCGGCGCTCGCCGGTGCCGCGCGCTTCGGCGCCGGCGCCGCGGTGGCCACGTTGATCAGTCTGGTCCACGACGCCAGCCCGACGCCGCTGCTGCTGGGCATGGCCGGCAGCGGACTGGCGGCACTGTTGTTGTTCCATCTCGTCCGTCCGCGCCACGACGCCCCGTCATGATCCAGGACCCCCAGCAACGGGCTCGACTGCTCGAACACTTCGCTTTCCTGCGCACCGCCGAGCGCGATTTCCGCGAGGCCTTCTTCGACCGCGCCGTCACCGCGCGGCTGCCGGCCGGACACATCATCTGTCACGACGGCGGCAGCTGTGCACAGCTGGCGCTGGCGCTGGCGGGCACGGCACGGATCTACAAGCTCGGCGAGAACGGTCGCGAGGTCACCCTGTATCGCATCGGGCCGGGCGAGAGCTGCGTGGTCACCGCCGCCTGCATCCTCAGCGCGCGGCCCTTCCCCGCCTTCGCGGTGTGCGAGACGGCGATCGAGGCGGTGGTCGTCGGCGCCGCCGATGTCCGACGCTGGATGGCCGCATCGGCGCCCTGGCGCGAGTTCGTCTTCGGGCTGGTCGCCGAGCGCCTCGGCGAGGTCTTCGGGGTGCTCGACGCGATCCTCTTCAAGCCGCTCGACCAGCGCCTCGCGGCCTTGCTGCTGCATCGCTGGCAGGCCGCCGGACGACCGGCGATGCTGCACACCACCCATCAGGCGCTGGCCGTCGAACTCGGCAGCTCGCGCGAGGTGATCACCCGACTGCTCGGTGAACTCGAGGGCCGCGGCGCGCTGCGTACCGGGCGCGGACGCATCGAGCTGCTCGACCCCGGTCTGCTCGGGGCGCGCGACACGATCGACTGAGGACAGCGGTCTGGACCGCCAGCCGGCAAAACGCGCACAAGTCATGATGACCTGGGTTTGCTCGACGCCGACACGCCAGGACAGGCGCCGCCCGACCCACGCCTGGGGCGCCGCCTCGACAAGGCCGAGCGACTGCTCGCCACGCCTCTGGCGCTGCTGGGTGACATAGTCACAGAGTGGCGCAGCGCTACGCGTTAACCTCTCGACCATCAACCCATCGACGAGGTAACGACATGACCAAGAACATCGGCTCCACCGACCGCAACATCCGTCTGGCCATCGGCGCAGTACTGCTGCTCTGGGGCCTGATCGCCCAGAACTGGCTCGGCGCCATCGGTCTGGTGCCGCTGGCCACCGCACTGATCGGCTGGTGCCCGGCCTATGTGCCCTTCGGCATCAACACCGCCGCCAAGGACTGATCGTCCGCGACCATATCGGATCGGGGTCACGGCATCAGGCGCCGGTTGGTGCACCTGACCCCGATCTCACGTATCCTTTAGCAGCCAACCCGATCGCACACGATCGGCGGACGCCACGGGAGACGCGAAGGCACCGGCCAGCGCCGGCATCAGGATAGGCATCTCCCCCCATCCTCGAACCTGGACGCCCGGCCGGACAGCGCCATGCGTCCGAACCGCCCCGTCATGGCCGCACACGACCTACCGAACGGCGACCTCCCCTCCGATGAACTGCTCGCGGTGCTCAACGAGGCCCTGACCAGCGTCATCATCACCAGCGCCGAACTCGACGACGACCACCCCAAGATCCTCTACGTCAACAAGGCCTTCGAGCGCATGACCGGCTATACGCGCGCGGAGCTGATCGGGCGCACACCGCGCATCCTCCAGGGCGAGCGCACCGAGCGCGCGGTCCTCGACCGGCTGCGCCGCAACCTCGAACGAGGCGAGGAGTTTGCCGGCCAGACCGTCAACTATCGCAAGGACGGCACGCCTTACTGGGTCTCCTGGAACATCACCCCGATCCGCAACCCCGACGGCAGCATCCGCTACTTCTTCTCCAACCAGAAGGACGTCACCGAGGAGGTGCGGCTGCGTCAGGCGCTCGAGCGCGAGCGCGCGCTGCTCGCCCAGATCATCGATTGCAACCCGGCGATGATCGGGATCAGCGACGGCCAGCAACTCAGACAGGCCAATGCGGCACTGCGCGAGTATTTCGGCATCCACGACATGGCCGCCTTCCAGCGCGAACGCGGCTGTATCTGTCACTACTTCAAGACGCTCAACGGCCGCCCCTTCACCCCCTCTCCGGCCTGGATCGAGGAGTCGGCGGCGCGCGGACCGGTCAAGCTCCAGGTGGAGTGTCGCGGACGACGCGGCTATCTGCTCGCCGAGTGCCGACGGTTGCCGGATGTCGGTGGTTTCGTGCTCACCCTACACGACATCACCGACGCCGAACTGGCGCATTGTCGCGCGCTGGAGCAGGCCGAACGCGACCCCTTGACCGGACTGCTCAACCGCCGCGGACTCGACCGCGCGATGGCGCGTACCCGCGGTCGGGCCTGTGAGTACGCGACCGTGTTCATCGATCTCGATCACTTCAAGCGGATCAACGACGAACTCGGGCACGATCGCGGCGATGCGGTACTCCAGGCCGTCGCCAGGGTACTGTGTCAGCACACCCGCAAGAGCGACCTGTGTGCGCGTTGGGGGGGCGAGGAGTTCCTGCTGGTGCTGCCCTACAGCAACCTGAGAGACGGCGAGCGCACCGCCGAGAAGCTACGCCGGGCGATCGCGCGCGAGTCGGCCGTGCCCACCACCGCCAGTCTCGGGGTCAGTCTGGGCCGTCCCGGCGAGCCGCTCGACCAGACACTGGCGCGCGCCGACCAGGCGGTCTATCGCGCCAAGCACAGCGGGCGTAATCGCGTGGCCTGTCTGGCGCCCGAGGACTAGCCCGGCTGGGTCGGGAAGCCGGCGCGCGGCCCCATCTCGTAGCGGTCGCGACTGAACAGCGGCGGTGCCTGCATGTAGACCCCGACCAACCGCGCCAGCGATTCCAGGGCATCGAGATGGATGCGCTCGTAGCCGTGCGAGGCATCGACGCCGAAGGTCACCAGCGCGGTGCGCACGTCGTTGCCGGCCTCGAGCGCGGCGGCGCTGTCGGAGCGGTAGTAGCGGAAGACATCGCGCTGATGGGGGATGGTGAACTCCTGGCAGAGCTGGATGACGCGATGGGTGAGGTGGTAGTCGAAAGGACCGCTCTGGTCGGCCATCGCGATGGTCACCCCGAACTCGCTCGAGTTCTGTCCCGGCGCGGTGGTGCCGTTGTCGATGGTGAGCATCTCGGCGACGTCCTGATGCAACGCCGCCGAGGCGCCGGAGCCGACCTCCTCGGAGATGGTGAACAGCGGATGGCAGTCGACGGGCAGGTCGGGGCGCTCGCGCTGCACCGCCTCGATGGTCGCCAGCAGCACCGCGGCACCGGCCTTGTCGTCGAGATGACGGGCGTTGATGAAGCCGGTGTCGGTGATCTCCGGGCAGGTGTCGATGGCGAGGAAGTCACCGACGTGCACCCCCAGGCGCAACAGCCCGTGCAGGTCAGAGACCCGTGTGTCGATGCGAAACTCGACGTGATCCCAGCCCCCGGGCTGATCGTCGATCTCGGGACCGAAGGTGTGTCCCGAGGCCTTCATCGGCAGGATGGTTCCGCGCAGCTGGCCGGTGTCGGTGAACAGGGTTGCGCGCGCGCCCTCGGCGAAGCGCGCGTTCCAGTGCCCCACCGGCACCAGCTGCAAGCGGCCGTTCTCCTTGAGTCCCTTGACCATGGCACCGAGGGTATCGATGTGGGCGACCACGGCGCGGTCGGGCTGCGACACCCGCCCTTCCAGGGTGGCGCGGATCGCCCCGCGCCGGGTCAGCTCGAAGGGCACGCCGAGGCGCTCGAGCTCTTCGCACACCAGATGAACCACCCGATCGGTATAGCCCGAGGGACTCGGGGTGAACAACAGCTTCAGCAGGATATCGACCAGATAATTCGAATCGATGGCGGGTAGCTTCAAGGGAACTCCTCCCGGGTCGCGGTCTGCGGGAACAACAGGTCGACGAAGCGCTCGGCGGTCGGCTGCGGCTCGTGGTTGGCCAGCCCCGGACGCTCGTTGGCCTCGATGATCACATACTCGGGCTCGGAAACCGAGGGCACGATGAAGTCGAGCCCGGTCACCGGGATCTCGAGCGCGCGCGCCGCGGCCTCGGCGGCCTCGGCGAGCGCCGGGTGCAGCTCGGCGGTGACATCGTGGATGGTCCCGCCGGTATGCAGGTTGGCGGTCTTGCGCACCTGCAGCATCTGCCCCTCGGGCAGGATGTGCTCGAGCACGAAGCCGGCCTCGCGCACGCAGCGCGAGGTCTCCTCGTCCATCGGGATGTTGCTCTCGCCGCCGGTGGCGGCGCGCCGGCGGCGGCTCTGCGCCTGGATCAGGTCGCGGATACTGTGGCGCCCGGTGCCGACGACGTGCGCCGGACGGCGGATGGCGGCGGCCACCACCTGGTAGTCGATGACGATGATGCGCAGGTCGTGGCCCTGCACGTACTCCTCGAGAATCACCGTCTCGCAGACCCGACGCGCCGCGCCGATCGCCAGCTCCAGCGACTTGGCGTCGCGCACATCGACGCTGATCCCCGCCCCCTGCTCGCCGCGCGCGGGCTTCACCACCAGGCTGCCGAGCCGCGAGAGCAGCGCTTCGGCCTGATCGAGCGCCTGGAAGCGGGCCTGTTCGGGCACCCGCAGCCCGGCATGGCGCAACAGCCGGTGGGTGACCGCCTTGTCGTCGCAGCGGCTCATCGCCACCGCACTGGTCATCTCGCTGAGACTCTCGCGACACACCACCCGACGACCGCCGAGGGTCAGCGCGAAGTAGCCCGCCTCGGCATCGATCACCTCGACCCCGATGCCGCGACGCCGCGCCTCCTTGACGATGATGGTGGCATAGGGGTTGAGATCGGCCTCGGGCTGACGTCCCATGAACAATGGCTCGTTGAAGGCGTTCTTGTTCTTGACCGCGAACGCCGGGATGCGGCCGAAGCCGAGCTTCTGGTAGAGACGAATGGCGTTGCTGTTGTCGTGGATCACCGAGAGATCGAGGAAGGCGCGACCACGCGCCAGATAATACTCGATGACCTGACGCACCAGCGTCTCGCCGATCCCCGGATAGGGGGCCTGGGCGTCGACGGCGAGCGCCCACAGGCTGGCGCCGTTCTCGGGATCGTCGAAGGCTGCGGCATGGTCGACACCGTTGACCACGCCGAGCAGCGAGCCGTCCTGCTCGTCCTCCGCGACCCAGTAGGTCAGCACCTTGGAGGTGCGGTTCGCCCAGACGAAGTCCGCCCCCGGCGGCACCATGCCGCGACTGATATAGAGCCGCTGGATCGCCTCGGCGTCGGCACGGCAGTTGACCAGGCGGATATGGAACCCCTTGGGGCGGCGCTGGCAGGACTGGTAGCGCTCGAACCACAGCCGGAAGGTGTGCGAGGGGTCGAGGAAGAGGTCCTGCGGCGCCTGCGCCAGCACCACGTGCGGCTCATTGAGATAGAGCGCCACGTCGCGGGTACCGGGGCGCTCCTGCTGGAGCGCGCGCGCGATCTCGGCCGGGTCGCTGAAGGTCTGCCCGAACAACAGCCTGCCCCAGCCGCAGTCGACGCTGGCCGACTGCCCCAGGGTCTGATCGGTCCGTGGTCGGCGGTCCCAGTTCTTGACCGATGGGGCACGACTGCGCTCGAGACGGTGATGGATGCGCTCTTTCATGGTCATGCTGGCTGTCCTGTCTGCGTCACTGGCATGGATCGGATGACGTCGCTCGGGCGCCAGGGCGAAGTCCGACCGGACGCATCCGACCGAACCCCAGGCCAAGCGCTCGCAGCCGCCGCGAGGCGGGTGCGAGCGCATGATTCAACGCATGCCGGGCGGCCCGGCAGGTCGTTCCCTGACGCCGCCCGCGCTCAGATCCCGTGTTCCTGCAGCCACAGCTCGAGCAGCGCCACCTGCCACAGCTTCGAGCCGCGCAGCGGGGTGATGTGCTCGTCGGGCGCGGCCAGCAGGTGCTCGACATAGTCCGCGCGGAACAGCCCGCGCTCGCGGGCACGCTGCGAGCGCACCAGGTCGGTCACCGTCTCCAGCACCTCCCCGCGCAGATACTTCAGCGCCGGCACCGGGAAATAACCCTTGGGACGATCGATCACCTCGCTGGGGATGATCTTGCGTCCGATCGCCTTGAGCACACCCTTGCCGTCATCGGTGAGCTTGTGCTCGCCGGGCATCCGCGCCGCCAGTTCGACCAGTTCGTGATCGAGGAAGGGCACGCGCGCCTCCAGCCCCCAGGCCATGGTCATGTTGTCGACCCGCTTGACCGGGTCGTCGACCAGCATGATCTGCTGATCGAGTCGCAACGCCTTGTCGAGCGCGTCGCTGGCGCCGGCGCCGGCGAAGTGCGCGGCGATGAAGGCGCGGCTGTGGTCGGCGCCGTGGAAGCGCGGATCGACCGCCTCGCAGAACTCGGCATGGCTACGATCGCAGAAGGCGCGGGCATAGTCACCGACCGGGTCGCTGCTGCCGACCATCGGCGGGTACCAGTGATAACCGGCGAAGACCTCATCGGCCCCCTGCCCGCTCTGCACCACCTTGACGTGCTTGGCCACCTCCTGCGAGAGCAGGTAGAAGCCGATGACATCATGGCTGACCATCGGCTCGGACATCGCCCGCACGCAGTTGGGCAGCTCCGGGAGCAGCCGCGCGGCCGAGTCGACACGGATCTTGTGATGGGTGGTGCCGTAGTGACGGGCGATGATGTCGGAGTACTGGAACTCATCACCGGCCTCGCCGCCGACCGACTCGAAGCCGACCGAGAAGGTGTTGAGTCCGCGCTGGCCGTGCTCGGCGAGCAGACCGACGATCAGGCTCGAGTCGAGTCCGCCGGAGAGCAGCACACCGACGTCGACGTCGGCCACCAGGCGGCGCTCGACGGCGGTGCGCAGCGCCGCGAGGACGCGCTCCTGCCAGTCCTCGTAACCGAGTCCGCGCTCCTCGGCCAACGGCTCGAAGCTCGGCGACCAGTAGCAGCGATCGCGCTGACGGCCATCGGGCTCGACGACGCGGATGGTCGCCGGCGCGAGCTTGCGCACCCCGGCGAGCATGGTGTGCGGCGCCGGCACCACCGAGTGGAAGTGCATGTAGTGGTGCAGCGCCACCGGATCGATCTCGGTGTCGACGCCGCCGCCGGCGAGCAGCGCCGGCAGGGTCGAGGCAAAGCGTAGCCCGCCGGCGACCTCGGCGAGATAGAGCGGTTTGATGCCGAGACGATCGCGCGCCAGGGTCAACCGCCCGCTGTCGCGCTCGGCGATGGCGAAGGCGAACATGCCGTGGAAGCGCTCGACACAGGCATCGCCCCAGGCATGAAAGGCCTTGAGCACCACCTCGGTATCGCCCTCGGAGAAGAAGCGATAGCCCTTGGACTCGAGCGCACCGCGCAGCTCGCGATAGTTGTAGATGCATCCGTTGAAGGCGATCGACAGCCCCAGCTCGCTGTCGACCATCGGCTGCGCGGCATGATTGCTCAGATCGATGATCGACAACCGGCGATGGGCGAGCGCCACCCGACCCTGTTGCCAGACCCCATGACCGTCGGGGCCCCGCGGGGTCATGGCCGCATTCATGGCACTCAGGGCGTCGAGATTCGCCGGGAGGTCGTCGAAGCGGATCTCACCGCAGAAACCACACATAGTCAGGTTCTCCTAGGGATTGGGCGAAGACATCCACGGCAGCCGACCGGGGTCGGACTCGAAACGAGAGGACGGCCAATCCACGAGGGGTGGCTCGCAACGACCAGGGGGGAAGTAGACACATGACCGCTGGCTGTCAACGGCTCGTGACCCCGGAACGGACCGCACCGCGAGCGGCGCAGGAGGCGAGGAGACTGGCTGGACCGATCGGCTGAGCACTCATGGCCTTTCGTCCGCAGATCTTTGGATTTTGAGAAGAAACGGACCGTTATGTTAACCGACACCGGACCGTGTTTCCACAAACGCCCCGTGTATGACCCTTACGCGCACCGCCAGACTATTCCGTTCTCCCCCCTCGACCCCCATTGTCCGATCTGAAGCGGGCGCGCCTCAGGCCTCCGTCCGCCCATATCTTCTATATCAGCAATGGACCAGGCATCCAGATGGCAGAACAAGCGAGAGCCCCGAAGATCGTCACCCACAGTCACTACGCCACCAGCTTCGAGGCCGAGTCGGAGGCGGAGGTCTATGACCCGCGCAAGGAGGGGCTGGTGCGCGAGATGCTCGACGCGCTCGGCGAGGACGCCGAGCGCGAAGGCCTCAAGCGTACCCCGCTGCGCGTGGCCAAGGCGCTCGACTTCCTCACCAGCGGCTACCAGATGTCGGCCGAGGAGATCATCAAGAAGGCGCTGTTCGAGGAGGACGCCAAGGAGATGGTGATCGTGCGCGACATCGAGTTCTATTCGATGTGCGAACATCACATGCTGCCCTTCTTCGGCCATGCCCACGTCGGCTACCTGCCCAACGGCAAGGTGGTGGGACTGAGCAAGATCGCCCGCGTCGTCGATGTCTTCGCGCGCCGGTTGCAGGTGCAGGAGCGTCTGACCAACCAGGTGGCGGATGCCTTGATGGAGCATCTCGGCGCCCATGGCGTGGCGGTGGTGATGGAGGCCAGTCACACCTGCATGATGATGCGCGGGGTCCAGAAGCAGCGCAGCACCACGGTGTCGAGCGCAATGCGCGGCGCCTTCGAGAGCGACCCGCGCACCCGCGCCGAGTTCATGTCCTTCGTGCGCGGCTGATTCAGCCCCTTTCGATCAACCCTGCTCGAGCTGCCACTGCACCGCGTAACGCATCAGTTCGGCAGCCGAGGACAGCTGCAGCTTGCGCTTGATCTTCTCGCGATGGGTTTCGATGGTCTTGACGCTGAGGTGCAGCCGCTCGGCCATACGGCCATTCGACACCCCCTCGCCGATAAGGATGAACACCTGCAGCTCGCGGTCGGTGAGCAGTTCGACCGGGGACTGTGCCGGCACACGCTTCTGCGCGAATCCCTCGACGAAGCGCTGCTGCATGTCGGCGCTGAGATAGATGCGCCCGGCCAGGGTCTGGCGGACCGCGGCGATCACCTCGTCGATGCCCTTGTGCTTGTTGATGTAGCCAAGCGCCCCGGCACCGATGGCACGCTCGGCGAACAACGCCTCCTCGTGCACCGAGCAGACCAGGATGCGGATCTCCGCATCATGGGTTCTGAGCCGCTTGATCAGCTCCAGACCGTTGCCGTCCTCGAGCGAAAGATCGACGACGGTCAGGTTCGGGGTGAGGTCGCGCACCAACTGCAACCCCTCGCGTAGCGTCTCGGCCTCGCCACAGACCTCCAGATCCGGTTCGGCGGCGATCAGACTCGCCAGACCGGCCCGAACCAGCGGATGGTCATCCACGATCAGAATGCGTTTTACAGGCTCGTTCACTTGGAGATACGCCACCGATCAAGACACGTTGCGTGAGGATCGCCCCTGACAGGGGGAACTCGATCGAGATGATCCCCTGATGCCGGCATCAGGGGATCCCTGATCTTAGCGCCATCGTTGCACTGGGACAATGAAGCTCGACTTCATCGGTCCGTCCAGCCCCGGCACACGGCCTGGCACGGCGGACGACCGCAGCCTGGCGCCAACCCGCGCCAGGCGGAGATCAACGTCCACACGTGCAGCAAAACACCATTCGAAGATGAACTCGCCCGACTTCCATTTCGATCAGCATCCAGGGCAAGTCGGCACGCCGCCCTACACCACCGTGCTGCATGCCTCCGGTCCCACGCCCCATCATGCGCCCAGGATCCCGAACACCACGCCCGAGGTGCTCGTCTGCATCGACGCACAGGAGCAGATCGTGATCTGCGATCATGGCGTCGAACCCCTGTTCGGCCACTCGCCCGAGGCGCTGCGCGGCAACTCCTGGAAGCACCTGGTCGCGCACCAGAGTCAGCAGCGTCTCAGCGACCTGCTGCAGCAGGTCGACACCAGCCCGCACCCCGACGGCATCGACCTGGGCCAGGCCGGGCTGCTCGGCCAGCATCAGGACGGCGCGCTCTTCCCTCTCGACGGTCGCATCCTGCCGGCGCGCGGCGGCGCCAGCGGCGGCTACACCCTGGTCCTGCGTCCGGCACCGCGTCGTGACGATGGCCGCGATCACTGCCCCGAGGTCGAGCGCCCACACCTCATCGACCAGCTCGATCGCGCGCTGCAACAGCACCGCCGACTCAACCGCTCCTGCGCACTGTTGGTGATCGACATCGCCCTGGGCAGACACCACGCCAACCCGGCGCACACCGAGACGATGATCCAGGCCTGCATCCAGCGGCTGCAGCACGGGCGTCGCCGTCAGGACCGCCTGGCCCGGTTCGGCGCCAGCCGACTGGCACTGCTGCTGAGCGAAATCACCGGTGTGGACAAGGTCGAGCGCGTGGTCGAGCGCCTGCGCACCACCCTGTCCCAACCCGTCGAGTCCGCCGGCGCCCAGTACCGACCCAACCCGCGCATCGGCTTCGCCTGCTATCCCGAGGACGCAATCTGTCCGGCGACACTGCTCGACCACGGCGAGCGTAGCTGTACCGAGCGACATCGCCCACCGACCATCCTGGTCAGCTGAGCCGACGCCCTCCCGTCGGCGATCGCCTTTTGACCGCGCTTCTTCTATCCTAACCGCTCCACGCGTCCTGTCATCGCGCGTTCATCCAAGATGCGATGACGGGGCAACGACGCGCCCCGGGGCGTCTGCCGTTTCCAGGAGAACGATCGTGCGCGCGCTGTTGTTCCTGGCGCTGAGTTACATCCCGCTTTGGATCCTGCTGCAGCAGGTACCGGGCTGGCCCGTTGCATCGCTCTGCGCACCGGAGGCCGCCCTGACCCTGGCTGCGGTGATGCTCGGCGGCCTGCAGGCCCTCCTGCTCCCCATCACCGCCACTCTGATCTACGCCCTGACCGCCTGGCCAGAAGAGGCCGCCACCCGCCAGCTGGCTACGGCACTGCTGCCCCTGCCCCTCTATGGCCTGCTCGGGCACTATCTGGCGCGCCGGCGGTTGATGCTCGGACCCTCGCTCAATGCCTTGCTGGCGATTGCCGCCACGGCGCTGGCCGCCATCGCCGCACAGAGCCTGATCCAGCCCGACACCCTGACCGCCGAACCCGGCCAGGGCGGGGCCATCTTCGTCTCCCTGCTGGTCACCGCCGCCCTGCTCTCGTTGCGTCAACACCATGAACACCATCCCACGCCACCACCGCCGGCACAGGATACGGCCCGCACCACCCTCGGGCTGGCGCTGCTGCTGGCGTTGTTGAGCGCGCCGTTGAGCGCTCACGGCATCGCCGCGCTGCTGCCACTCCTCGTCCTGCTCGCACTGCCGCTGGCGGCCGCCTTCGGCCTCGCACTGGGCCCACGAGCGGCGCTGGCGATGCTCTGCGGACTCGAGCTGCTCGCGCTGGTGCTGGCCGGCGCGCTCGGCACACCGACGCTGACCCCGCTCTATCAGGCCGTGCTGGTACTGATCGGCGGCGCATTGCCGCTGGCGATCAACCAGCTGCGGTTGCAGGTCGAGACGACCACGGCGAGGATCGGCCTGGCTCGGCACTTCGACGAGGAACGGGTGGCGTACGGGCGCACCGCCCACCGACTCGCCCGCACCCTGCACGACGACCCGATGCAGCTGCTCACCGCGGCCGCACTCACCACCCAACGTCTCGCGCGCGACAGCGACGATGCCTCACGCGAGACACTGCGGCGTGTCCACCAGCTGATCGATCACGCGATCGACTCGATGCGCGGCGTCTGCGCCCGACTCAGCCCCCCACTGCTGCACGAGTTCGGTCTCGCCGAGGCCTTGACCCGCGAGGTACGGGCCAGCGCCAGCGGCGGCGAACCGCCACTGCTCGAACTCGATGCCGGACCACCGGTGGTCGCTGGGGCAACCCGCATCCTGCTCTTCGACAGCCTGCAGGCGCTGCTCGAGCACTATCCGCTGGCACGGATCCGCTTCACCACGAGGGCGGACGAGGGGTTGTCGATCATCCTCGACATCGCCGCCCCCGGCAGCGCAGCCGACCTGCCGCGCACCACGCTCGGCCAGATGCTCGAGCTGCGGTTGCAGGCACTCGGCGGAGAGCTGCGGCTAGCAGCGGATGGCATGAAGATCAGGATGGAGGTGCCACCACGAGCCTTGCTCGCGGATGCGCTGGACGAACGTCCGGGATGAGGGGCCGCCCGCGCCCTGACGGGCACGGACGCGAGCGGGACCGACCAGGATGGCCGGCCCCGACGGGGGGCGATCAGTTGCGGGTCTTGTCGACCAGCTTCTGCTCGCGGATCCAGGGCATCATCTCGCGCAGACGCTCGCCCACTTCCTCGATCTGGTGCTCGGCGCCGATGCGACGCAGGGCCTTGAGCGAGGAGGCACCGGCCTGGTTCTCGAGGATGAACTCCTTGGCGAACTGACCCGACTGGATCTCCTCGAGCACACGCTTCATCTCGGCCTTGGACTCGGCGTTGACGACGCGCGGACCACGGGTGAGATCACCGTACTCGGCGGTGTTGGAGATCGAGTAGCGCATGTTGGCGATGCCGCCCTCGTAGATCAGGTCGACGATCAGCTTGACCTCGTGGAGGCACTCGAAGTAGGCCATCTCGGGGGCGTAGCCGGCCTCGACCAGGGTCTCGAAACCGTTCTGGATCAGCGACACCAGACCGCCGCAGAGCACCGCCTGCTCACCGAAGAGGTCGGTCTCGCACTCCTCGCGGAAGCTGGTCTCGATGATGCCGGCACGGCCACCGCCGTTGGCCGAGGCATAGGCCATGGCGATGTCGCGGGCCTGACCGGTGGCGTCCTGGTAGACGGCGATCAGGCTCGGCACGCCGCCGCCCTGGGTGTAGGTCGAGCGCACCAGGTGACCGGGGCCCTTGGGCGCGATCATGATGACGTCGAGGTCCTCGCGCGGCTCGATCTGGCCGAAGTGGACGTTGAAGCCGTGGGCGAAGGCGAGCGCCGCACCCTGCTTGATGTTGGGGGCGATCTGGTCGCGGTAGAGCGCGCCCTGGTGTTCATCGGGGGCGAGCACCATCACCACGTCGGCGCCGGCAACGGCTTCCTCGATCGACTTCACCGCCAGACCGGCGTTGGCCGCCTTGACCGCCGAGGCCGAACCCTCGCGCAGACCGACGGTGACCGAGACGCCGGAGTCCTTGAGGTTGTTGGCATGGGCATGGCCCTGCGAGCCATAGCCGATGATGGCGACCTGCTTGCCCTGGATGAGGGACAGATCGGCGTCTTTGTCGTAGTAAACGTTGATGCTCATGGGTGTGGATCCTATCGGATGGTGATATCCGCGCGGCGACGGATATGGAAGCGGAAGGCGTCCGGGCGATACCGCCCGGACGCCACATGGATACCGGAGGCTAGATGGTCAGACCCTTCTCGCCACGGGAGATCCCGGTCGGCCCGGAGCGCACGACCTCGATGATCAGCTCCTCGGCGACGGTATCGATGAAGGCGTCGAGCTTATGGGTCGCCCCGGTCAGTTCGATGACATAGCTGGTGTCGGTGACATCGATGATCTTGGCGCGGAAGATATCGACCAGACGCTTGAGCTCCTCGCGGTCGCGCCGCTCGGCGCGCACCTTGACCAACATCATCTCACGCTCGATGTGCGGGCCTTCGCAGAGATCGAGCAGCTTGACGGTGTCGACGAGCTTGTTGAGCTGCTTCTTGATCTGCTCGACGATGTCGTCGTTGCCGGTGGTCACCAGCGTCATGCGCGAGAGCGTGGGGTCGTCGGTCGGGGCGACGGTCAGGGATTCGATGTTGTAGCCACGGGCCGAGAACAGTCCGGCGACACGCGACAGCGCGCCCGCCTCGTTCTCCAGCAACACGGCGATGATGTGTCTCATGTGATCTTCTCGTCTTGTGTCGGCGCGGCGCTCAGGCCAGTTCTCGATCGGACAGACTCGGCGAGAGCTGCATCTCGTGCTGGCCCTTGCCGGCGGCGATCATCGGATAGACGTTCTCCGTGGGATCGACCACCACGTCGAGGAACACGAACCTGTCGGTCATCGCGAACGCCTCCTGCATCGCCGACTCCAACTCCTCCGGGCGCTCCACGCGCATGCCGACATGGCCGAAGCTCTCGGCGAGCTTGACGAAGTCGGGCACCGCGTCGACATAGGAGTGCGCGTAACGGCCGTCGTAGAAGAACTCCTGCCACTGGCGCACCATGCCCATGTAGCCGTTGTTGAGCAGGATCACCTTGATCGGCAGCCCGTACTGCATGCAGGTGGCCAGCTCCTGGATGCACATCAGGATGCTCGCCTCACCCGAGACGCAGGCGACCTGGGCATCGGGATGACCGAGCTGGACGCCGATGGCCGCCGGCAGGCCGAAGCCCATGGTGCCGAGCCCGCCGGAGTTGATCCAGCGCCGCGGCTTGTCGAAACCGTAGAACTGGGCCGCGAACATCTGGTGCTGACCGACATCGGAGGTCAGATAGAGATCACCCTTGGTGACCTTGTGCAGGGTCTCGATGGCGAACTGCGGCTTGATCGTGCTGCTGGTGCGATCGTACTGGAGGCAGTCGAGCGCACGCCACTGTGCGATCTGCTCCCACCAGGCGGCGAGCGCCGTATCGGTGCCCGAGACCGCCGGCTGCTCGCGATAGAGCCGCAGCATCTCCTCGAGCACCTTGCCGACCTGACCGACGATGGGCACGTCGACCTTGACGTTCTTGGAGATCGAGGAGGGGTCGACGTCGACATGGATGATCTTGGCGTTCGGGCAGAAGTGCTCGATCTTGCCGGTGACGCGATCGTCGAAGCGCGCACCGATGGCGATCAGCACATCGGTCTCGTGCATCGCCATGTTCGCCTCGTAGGTCCCGTGCATGCCGAGCATGCCGAGGAACTGACGATCGCTCGTCGGATAGGCACCCAGCCCCATCAGCGTGCTGGTGATCGGGAAGCCCGACTCGCGCACCAGCTCGGTGAGTTGCCCCGAGGCCTCGCCGAGCACCACCCCGCCGCCGGTGTAGAACACCGGTCGCTTGGCCGCGCGCATCAGCTCCACGGCGCGGCGGATCTGCCCCGAATGGCCCTTCTCGATCGGGCTGTAGGAGCGCATCCGCACCTCGCGCGGATACGCATAGGGCACCTTGATGCCGGGGTCGGTGACATCCTTGGGGATATCGACCACCACCGGCCCGGGCCGCCCCGAGGTCGCGATATAGAAGGCCTTGCGGATGGTCAGCGCCAGCTCGTTGACATCCTTGACGAGGAAGTTGTGCTTGACGCAGGGCCGGGTGATGCCGACGGTGTCGACTTCCTGGAAGGCATCGCTGCCGATCACCGGGGTCGGCACCTGGCCGGTGAGCACCACCATCGGGATCGAGTCCATATAGGCGGTGGCGATACCGGTGACCACATTGGTCGCGCCCGGCCCCGAGGTGACGAGACAGACGCCGCACTTGCCGGTGGCGCGGGAATAGCCATCGGCGGCATGGGCCGCGGCCTGTTCATGACGCACCAGGATGTGACGCAGCGCGCCGTGACGGAAGAGTGCATCGTAGATGTGCAGGACGGCACCGCCGGGATAGCCGAATACGCACTCGACGCCCTCGTCGGCCAGCGCCTGGACGACGATCTCGCCGCCACTCAACAGCGGTCCAGACGGCCCCTCGGCCGCGTCCGCGCCCATCTCATCCGGCTCCACTGACAGTGTCACCTCTACGACCTCCGATCACCCACCTTGATACTGCGACACTCGACGGAGCGCGTACGCGCCCCGCGACCGGAAGCGGCCGGGCGGCACGGATCCGGGGCCGATACCAGGGAACAGGTGAAATTGGTTGAAAAGGGATCGAAATTACAGGCATACCGAACGGGGGTCAAGCCAGGCCGGGATTCAGGTCACCCGCCCGCCGCGCAGCGGGTTGTCGCGCACGCTCGGCACCCCATAGGCCTGATCGTGGACATCCTGGAGCAGTCCCAGCTCCTCCCAGGCGTCCTCGGGCCAGCCACCGGGCTCGGCATGCTCCCCGATGATCAGATCCTGGAAACGCAGATCGAAGGCCTCGGGGTCGCCCCAGACCAGCGCCAGATAGTTGAGCGCATCGGGGTAGCGCATCTCGAGCGTCGAGCCGCCATCGCTCGAGGGCGGCAGGACCTCGCTGGGGCTTGCCAGATGCGCGCCACGCAGCCAGTCCGGCGCCTCGGCATAGCTCGACGTCGCGGCCTTCCAGTCGCTCGGCAGCTGCTCGAGGAGCAGCTCGACGAGTTTCTTGAGCATCGGGCGCGGATGCTCGATCGCGAACCGCAGCGAATAGAGCGCCGGCCAGTTGCCATCGGCCGCGCGGGCCGCCGTCACCTCGCGCACCCGCGCGCGCAGCCGCAACGAGGGCAGATCGCCATCGCCACGAATCACCAGGCGGATGCTCTGATCCACCGCATAGGCCTCGAAGGCGCTCAGCGTCACCTCGCCGCTGACGACCTGCTTGAGGGTGTGGCGCATGTCGCTGGCATCGGCCATGGTGATGTTGAGCTCGCGCACCAGCGCCGGCCCGTCGACGCCATCGCGGGGACAGAGCATGTTGAGCAGCTTCTCGAGCCGGGCCTGGCTGCGCGGCGACAGACTCTGGAAGCGGACGGCGACCTGGTAGCGTCCGTCGGCGAGACGCTGAGCGCGGGCGAGTTCGGCCTCGGCGGTGATCTGGCCGCCACCGGTCCAGGGCAGCAGCAGCGTCAGCGGCCCGGCCTCGCGGGTCGGCAGCTGGCCACCGAGCGACTTGCCGCTGACGATGAATCGCGCCCCGCCCCAGGAGAGATCCTGATTCAGTGCCGAGACAGGCTGGTCACGCCCCGGCAGCCTGACCTTGATGGGGATCTCGGCACTGATGCGTGCCTGGGTGCGGCGCTCGTGGAAACTGGACTCTGCGTGTTTGCTCATCGGGGGGATCTGGCTGCATCGGTGCACGACCTTCGACAAGGACCGCGCATCATGATTATCCGTTCAATTATAGATTGCACGTCCTGTGCGGAACGCGTTCGGCTCGACACAATGACCAAGGTGCCAGCCGGAGGCAAGCAATCGCAGACAATCGCCCGGCAACCCAGCGCCCCGTTGTGCTCGTCACCGTTGCACCCTAAACTCGCGTATTTTACGTCCTGGCCCCTTGCCCAATGCGCACATCCCAATTCCCTCTGCACACCGTCAAAGAAACCCCCGCCGACGCCGAGATCGCCAGCCACCAGCTGATGCTGCGCGCCGGCATGATCCGCAAGCTCGCCGCCGGCCTCTACACCTGGCTGCCGCTGGGGCTACGGGTGCTGCGCAAGGTCGAGCGCATCGTGCGCGAGGAGATGGACCGCAGCGGCGCGCTCGAGGTCTCGATGCCGGCGGTGCAGCCGGCCGAGCTGTGGCAGGAGTCGGGGCGCTGGGAGCAGTACGGCCCGGAGCTGCTGCGGCTACGCGACCGTCACCAGCGCGAGTTCTGCTTCGGCCCCACCCACGAGGAGATCATCACCGATCTGGCACGTAGCGAGATCAAGAGCTACAAGCAGCTGCCGGTCAACTTCTACCAGATCCAGACCAAGTTCCGCGACGAGATCCGTCCCCGCTTCGGGGTGATGCGTGCGCGCGAGTTCCTGATGAAGGACGCCTACTCCTTCCATCTCGACGACGACTCGCTCGAGCAGACCTATCGCGAGATGCACGCCACCTACAGCCGCATCTTCACCCGCTGCGGGCTCGACTTCCGCCCGGTGCAGGCCGACAACGGCAGCATCGGCGGCAGCGCCTCGCACGAGTTCCACGTCCTCGCCAGCTCCGGCGAGGACGCCATCGCCTTCTCCGATGCCAGCGACTATGCCGCCAACGTCGAGCTGGCCGAGGCCGTGGCGCCGCGCGCCGCGCGCCCCGCGCCGGGCGAGGAGGCGCGCCTGGTCGACACCCCCGACACCCGCACCATCGCCGATCTGGTCGAGGGCTTCGGGCTGCCGATCGAGCGCACCGTCAAGACCCTGGTGGTCGCCGCGGCCGAGGACAGCGAGGCCGAGCTGGTCGCGCTGGTGGTGCGTGGCGATCACGAACTCAACGCCATCAAGGCCGAAAAACTGCCCCAGGTCGCCAGCCCGCTGCGCATGGCCAGCGAGGCCGAGATCCGCGCCGCGATCGGCGCCGGCCCCGGCTCGCTCGGCCCGCGCGAGCTGCCGATCCCCTGCGTCGTCGACCGCGCGGTGGCGGTCGCCGCCGACTTCGCCGCCGGCGCCAACAGCGACGGCAAGCACTGGTTCGGGCTCAACTGGGAGCGTGATCTGGCGTTGCCCGAGGTCGCCGACCTGCGCAACGTGGTCGAGGGCGACCCCAGCCCCGATGGCAAGGGCACCCTCACCATCGCCCGCGGCATCGAGGTCGGTCATATCTTCCAGCTCGGACGCAAGTACAGCGAAACGATGAAGGCCACCGTGCTCGGCGAGGACGGTCGCGCCACGGCCATGACCATGGGCTGCTACGGCATCGGCGTCTCGCGCGTGGTCGCCGCCGCCATCGAGCAGCACCACGACGACAAGGGCATCTGCTGGCCGGCGCCCATCGCCCCCTTCGAGGTCGCCCTGGTGCCGATGCGCATGGGCAAGTCCTACCGGGTGCGCGAGACCGTCGAGCAGCTCTACGACGCGCTGCGCGAGGCCGGGGTCGACGTCCTGCTCGACGACCGCGACGCCCGCCCCGGGTTCATGTTCGCCGACATGGAGCTGATCGGTGTCCCGCACCGTATCGTCGTCGGCGACAAGGGCCTCGATCAGGGCATGGTCGAGTACAAGGGCCGATGCGACGCCGAGATGCAGCTCGTCGCAGTCGATGCCATCGTCGACTTCATCCGCGAGCGGCTGCAGCCGAGCGCCTGATCCGGCGGCGGGGCGAACGCGCCCCGTCGTCCCCGACGGCCCGTCCCGGCGCCGTCCCCGAGCGGCGACGCCGACGACAGGCGTCGCTCCCGCCCATTCCTGACAGCAGAATCACGATCATGACCAAAGAAGCCTCCTTCGACAGGGAAGAACTCCTCGCCTGCGGCCGCGGGGAGATGTTCGGCCCGGGCAACGCCCAGCTGCCGGTCCCCAACATGCTGATGATGGATCGCATCCTGCGCATCGCCGACTTCGGCGGCGCCAACGGCAAGGGCGAGATCCTCGCCGAACTCGACGTCAACCCCGACCTGTGGTTCTTCCAGTGCCACTTCCCCGGCGACCCGGTGATGCCCGGCTGTCTCGGTCTCGACGCACTGTGGCAGCTGGTCGGTTTCTATCTGGCCTGGATCGGCAACCCCGGCCACGGTCGCGCACTCGGCGTCGGCGAGGTCAAGTTCACCGGACAGGTGCTGCCCGAGGCGAGCAAGGTCACCTATCACATCGACATGAAGCGGGTGATCTCGCGCAAGCTGGTGCTCGGCATCGGTGACGGCATCGTCCAGGTCGACGGTCGCACCATCTACACCGCCAAGGATCTGCGCGTGGGGCTCTTCACCTCGACCGAGGGATTCTGAGCGGCTGACACGCCGCCGGATCGACGGGCGTCGTCCGGCGGCGAGAGGATGAAATCAGGCGGGCTGCACGGGCACCGTCGCGACCACGGCGACTGCGGGCAGAGGACTCTGCACCGCACCCTCGAGCGACTGGGCGCCGGAGTTGCCGGAGAACAGGTGCGGGATCAGGAAATAACCCACCGCGACACCGCTGATCGCACCGATCGCAGCACCCAGCAGGATGGCATACCACTTCATGGTTGAACGAACCTCGTCACGCTCACGACCGCGCCCCAGGGCACCATGCCCCGGGGTCTGACCCCACGCACCGACACGCTGTCGACGCGCGGCTCGGCCGCGTTCCCCCGAGTGTCCGAACTCACCACGGACAAGTCAAGCCACGCACCCGCCGAACCGACTCACTCCGGCTGGGCGACGAAGGTCACGACAAAGGTCACCGGCACCGCCCGGGCGATGCGCTCGAGCCCGGCGATCTCGCGCAGTTGCTCCACACCGTCACTCAACCCGAACTTCTCCGCATCGACGATCAACGGCTTCGTGCTCGCCACCATCAGCGTGGTCTCGTCGAGCCGCGCCACCTGCATGCTGATGGTCATCGGCTGGGTCTCACCGTGCAGCGACAGCCGCCCCTCGGCGATCAGCGGCATCATCGACCCGACCTCGAGCGCAGCGAGCTGCTCGGGATCGACCTTGGCCTCGAGCAGCGCCTCGCGATAATCGGCAGTCTCGAACAGCATCTCGCGCATGCGCTCGTTGCGGATCGGGATCAGCGTCTCGACACTGTCGAGCATCAGCGTCACGGTGACATCGCCCTGCTCACCGACCACGCCATGCACCTCCTCGAAGGTGTTGATCTCGGCGACATCGCCCGACTTGATCGAGACGAAGGCCAGGTGCGAGCGCTCAGGATCAAGGGTCCAGTCGGCGAGCACCGGAGTCGCGGCAAGCAGGGCAGTACAGCCCAGGGCAAGGATCGAATGACGCATTCGTACGCTCCCTATGCAGAGGATCATGGGTCCAGGCACCGCAGGGCGCGGCGCGATCAGGGAGAGAGGTTATGGGCGGCTGGCAAAATTCAAGCCCCGGGCTGTCCCGATGCCACGCGCCATGTCATCCTCCCGGCACCGACCACCACCACAGACATCGAGCATGCAAGCGATCCACATCCCCCATCCCGACTGGCTGGACGGACTGCTCGCGTCCCGCGCCACGCCCCTGCCCGACCCCGAGGCGCAGATGGCGCTGGTACTCACCCTGGCCGAGACCAATGTACGCCAGCGCAGTGGCGGCCCCTTCGGCGCGGCGGTGTTCGCACGCGCCGACGGGCGGCTGCTCGGCGCCGGGGTCAACCGGGTCAGCGCCAGTCATTGTTCGCTCGCCCATGCCGAGATGCTGGCGCTGGCGAGCGCCCAGCAGCGGCTCGGCGACGATGATCTGGGGCGTGCCTGTCCCGGCGGCTGCGTGCTGGTGAGCAGCGCCGAGCCCTGCGCCATGTGCATGGGCGCGATCCCCTGGAGCGGGGTCGATGCCCTGTACTGCGGGGCTCGCGACAGCGACGTGCGCGCGATCGGCTTCGACGAGGGGGACAAGCCCGCCGACTGGGTGGCGCACTATGCGCACCGCGGGATCGCGGTCACCCGCGACCTGCTGCGCCCACGCGCGATTGCCGTCCTCGAGGCCTATGTCGCCAGCGGCGGCGTGCGTTATGGACCCGCCGCGACATCGGCCTGAGCGGGCGCGAGCAGCATCCGCTCGACGTCGGCCAGGCGCACCTCGATCCCGTCGAGGGTGCGGAAGCGCCGCCCCTCGACCGAGCCTCGGCGCGCCAGATAGCGGGTCTCGGCGCCGCTGGCGACATTGAGCACCCGCACCTCGACCACCTCGCGCCCCCGCTGCCAGTCATGCAGCAGATAGAAGCCGCTCGCCCCGAGCATCACCACCACCAGCCCCGCAGCCGTCCAGCGCAGTGCGCGCGAGGGCAGCCCTGGACGCATCCCCGGAGCGGTGTCGCCCCGCCAGCGCGCGCGCACCACCAGATAGGCCCCGGCGATCACCGCCAGGGTCAGCACCAGCTTGCCGATCATCGTCCTGCCCCCATGTCCTGACACACGGCTTGCGCCTTCCCGAGGGCAGGCCTTACCATCAACCGAGCCTTGTCGCCGGCGATCTCGCCCATCATCCGATGCATCGTTTACTGCCCATCCTGTTCGTTGCCGTACTCGGCGCCTGTAGCGAACCGCCACCGCCGACGCTCAACCTGTTCCGCGCGCTCGAGATCGGCGACCTCGACCAGGTCAAGCGCCACCTCTACTGGGAGGACGGGACCGACCGCCCCGACAGCGCCGGTGATTACCCGCTGCACATCGTCGCCCGTACCAATCGGGTCAGCATCGGTCGCGCTCTGCTCGAACACGGCGCCGACCCCGAACGTCGCAACGGCGCTGACCAGACCCCGCTCGAGGTCGCCCTGGCCAACGGCAAGATCCTCTTCGCACAGATGCTGATCGAGGCCGGCGCCGCCTTCGATCCCCAACGGCTGTTGCTCGAGCAGGCCGCCACCGGCAACGCCGACCGCGACGTCCATACCTTCCTGCTCGAACAGGGCGCGGTCATCGACCAACCCGACGCGCAGGGACGGACCGCGCTGCACCTGGCCATCGCCGGCGGCCATCTCGACGCCGTCTCCCGACTCATCGACAATGGCGCTGACGTCAACCGCGTCGACGGCAAGGGCCATCTGCCACTGGAACTGGCGCGCCAACCCGGAATCGGCCCGGACGCCGGGACCATCGAGCGATTGCTGCTGCGCAATGGTGCGCGCGCAAACCGCTGAACGCGGTCCATCATCAGCAAGGAGATTCAATCAATGACCGAAACGGTCGAAGACCTGTCCGTCAGCTATGTCGAGGACGGGATCGAAACCACGCAGCAACTCGACAAGGTGATCCTCTCCAAGGGGAGCTGGACGACCATCGTCTTCCGCTATCGCGACTGGGACCGCGCCAAGAACTGCTACGGCCCGGACAAGTTCACCATCCGCCGCTATCAAAAACGCAGCGGCGAGTATCGACAGCAGTCGAAGTTCAACATCTCCAGCCGCGCCCAGGCGCAGTCACTGGTCGACGCGCTGCAAGGCTGGCTGAGCGAGGCCGAGGACTGAGAGAGGCTGGACCGCCAGGACCTCGCCCGACCTGAAACCGCTGGTCATGAGCAGCTGCGCCCCGCCTCGGATCGCTCAAGGCTGATGCCAATCGCCAGGGCGCCGAGGAGACACGGGCGGGGCAGATGCATCGGCTTCCAGGTCGGGCCTGGCTTGCCCAGACATCACCCCATCGACAACTCGCCAGGGCGCATCGACGGACAGCCCGACATCGACATCGGCAACTGACACCAAGAGCCACCTCGGTTCAGCACAGGCGGTCAAGGTCGATGATCGGACATCGCAGCAGACGTTGGGTTGCCAAGAAGCGGCAACCCAACCTACGGGCCACTGGCGAGGCCAGGGCTGTCAGCGGATCTCGGCCTGCAGCAGACCGAGGATGCGCTCGGCGCTGGCCGAGTCGTCGATCCGCCCCTTGTCGTCGAGCACCCGGACGCGGGATCTCTGGGTATCGCCCTCGACCTGGATCAGGTACTGACGCACCCCCTCCTCCGAGTCGCCCTTGCCACGCCAGAAGGCCAGACGCGAGAACATGCCGCGCTTCTCCTCCTCCTCGACCGCACGCCCGCCCTCGCCGCCGTAGCGAACGTAATAGAGCCCACGACTCTGGTCACGATCCTCGACCGCGAAGCCGGCGCGATCGAGCGCCGAGCCGGTCAGGCGCCAGGCGCGACGGAACTCCTCGTCGATCGCCAGCACCTGGACACCGCCGTCCTCGGTCAGTCGCGCCCGCTGCGGCGCAACCGTATCGCCACGTGTGGCGACCGCCGTGGCGGCACGCTGTGTCGAGGCACCGAGATAGATCATCAGCCGGCGCAACATCTCGGCCTCCTTGCCGGCATCACGACCGCTGGGCTCCCACACCGTCCCGGCACTGTCGCCGAGGGCGTTGGTGACCAGCTTCTCCTCCATGCCGCGATGGCTGAGATGGACATCGGTGGTGCCGGCGCCGGTGCCACGTTCGATGCGCACCCGGTACTGATCGCGCGTCGAGGTGGCATAGACCCCCTCGACCACCTTGCTCAACATGCGGGTGACGAAGTCCTTGCGGATCTCGGCGCGGTTGTCGAGCCAGTCGGTGCGCATCACCCCGATGGCGGGGTTCTGGTCGAGCAGCAGGATCCCCTGCTCGCGCCAGAAGGCGACGACCCGCGACCACACCTGCTGCGGCGAACCCTCGACCTCGAGCCAGCGCTCGTCACCGCGACGCTTGAGCTCGACGTCGGCGACCTCGGGCAGCACCTCGGTGGACCCCGAGGCAGCGATCCGCGCCCGCGCCGCGCGCGAGCCGGAGTATTCGGAATAGGTAGTGGTACCGGCCACGACCCCGGGCACATCGAGCGCATCGTCGAAGCTGCTGCCGACCAGATCCGGCGGAACCTCGAGGTTCTCGCCGGCCTCGCGCTGCTTTTTGTAGGCGAGACGCTGGTCGGGCAGCGCGTCGTTGACGGCGGACATGCTGCAGCCGGCCATCAGGGGGACCAGGATCGCCACGGCACAGACACCGGGCAGCCAGAAACTTGCTCTCAACGTCAGCAACCTCTCAGTGGAGTTGGGGGACGTGTGGGCGCCGGCCGGGGGTAGCGCTGCGGCGCCCTCCCCCGGCCCATGCGTGACGATCAGAGGATGCCGGCCCGCTCCATGGCGGCCCTGACACGTCCGTGATATTCATCGGAGAGCCAGGTCAACGGCAACCGGATCCCGCGCGGGCTGCGCCCCAGTTCGGAGACGGCCCATTTTACCGGGATCGGGTTGGACTGCACGAACAACTCGGCATGCAGACCGGCGAGGGGCTGATCGAGGGCGACGGCCTGCTCGCGCTCGCCGGCGAGCGCCGCGGCGCACATCGCCTGCATCTCGCGCGGGGCGACGTTGGTCGTCACCGAGATCACCCCGTCACCGCCGCGCAGCATGAACTCGCAACCGGTGGCGTCATCGCCGCTGTAGAGGGCGAAGTCCGGCCCGCAGCCCTCGCGCAACGCCGTCACCCGCTCGAGTTCTCCGGTGGCATCCTTGATGCCGACGATGTTGTCGATCGTGGCCAGGCGCGCCACCGTATCGCTGTGCATGTCACAGGCGGTGCGACCGGGGACGTTGTAGAGGATCTGCGGCAGGTCGACCGCCTCGGCGATCGCCTTGAAGTGCAGATAGAGCCCTTCCTGCGTCGGCTTGTTGTAGTAAGGGGTGACCAGCAGCGCGGCGTCGGCCCCGGCCGACTGGGCGCAACGGGTCAGCGCGATGGCCTCGCGCGTCGAGTTCGCACCGGTACCGGCGATGACGGGGATGCGCCCGGCGGCGAACTCGACACAACGGCGGATGACCGCACAGTGCTCATCCTCGTCGAGGGTGGCCGACTCGCCGGTGGTGCCGACGGCGACGATCGCCGTGGTCCCGGACTCGACATGCCAGTCGATGAGCGCGCCCAGGCTCTCCTCATCGACCGTGCCATCGGCGTGCATGGGCGTGACTAACGCAACGATGCTGCCGCGTAACATGCGTGGACTCCATTAGAGCAAAGCGGCCATGGTAGCTTGCGCGAACGCGTCGAGACAACCAGCGCGCCATGCCACCTCTCGCCACCAGACGGGGAATGTCGAGTCCGCGCGCCGGTGCTCACCGGCACGCGCACCACATCAGGCGCCGAAGACCGCCTGACAGACGGCCAGCAGGCTTGCCGGGAAGATCCCGAGCGCGAGCAGCGCCAGCCCGTTGAGCGACATCGCCACCCGCACCCCGCCGCTGCTGACCAGCGCCGGCGCATCCTCCTCGGGCTTGTCGAAATAGATGTAGCGCACCACCCGCAGGTAATAGAAGGCACCGATGATCGAGAAGATCACCGCCACCACCGCCAGCCACACGAAGCCGATGCGCACCACCGCCTCGAGCACCAGCAGCTTGGCCATGAAGCCGACCAGCGGCGGCACCCCGGCCATCGAGAACATCACCAGGGCCATCATCGCCGCGTACCAGGAGTCGCGCTCGTTGAGGCCCTTGAGGTCCTCGATGCGCTCGGCGTCGAAGCCCTTGCGGCTGAGGATGATGAGGATGCCGAAGGCGCCGGTGGCCATCACCGCATAGGTGATGGTGTAGAACATCGCCGCGGCATAGCCCTGCTCGGTGCCGGCGAGCAGACCGAGGAAGATGAAGCCGACGTGCGAGATGGTCGAGTAGGCGAGCATCCGCTTGATGTTGCGCTGGGCGATCGCCACCAGGTTGCCGATCCCCATCGACAGCACCGCGAGGATCAGCAGCATGCCCTGCCAGTCGGCATGGAGGCTGCCCAGGCCATCGACCAGCAGACGGATGGCAAGCCCGAAGGCGGCGATCTTCGGCGCACTGCCGAGCAGCAGCACCACCGGGGTCGGGGCGCCCTCGTAGACGTCGGGCACCCACATGTGGAAGGGCACGGCGCCGAACTTGAAGCCGATGCCGATGACCATGAACACCAGACCGAAGACCAGGACCTTGTTCTCCATGCCCTGGCTGGCGAGCGCCTCGGCCACCGCACCGAACTCGACCGAGCCGGTGGCGCCGTAGACCATCGAGATGCCGTAGAGCAGCATGCCCGAGCCCAGGGCGCCGAGCACGAAGTACTTCATCGCCGCCTCGGCCCCGCGCGAGGAGTCGCGATCGAAGGCGACCAGCGCATAGAGACTCAGCGCCAGCAGCTCGAGACCGAGATAGACGGTGATGAAGCTGTTGGCCGCGACCATCACCAACATGCCGAGCACCGCGAACAGCCCGAGCATGTAGAACTCGCCGACCAGCATGTCGCGATCGCGCAGCCAGGGACGGGCATAGATGAACACCAAGAGGCTGACCACCAGGATCGCCCCCTTGAGCAGATCGGCCAGCGAGTCGCGCACGACGTTGCCGTCGAACACCAGCTCGGTGGCGCCACCACCGACCGCGCCGGTCAGGGCAACGGCGGCCACCAGACCGATCAGGGTCAGTCCGTGGATCACCTCGCGATGACGTTCAGCGATGTAGAGATCGACCACGAGCACGATGGCGGCGGTGAGCAGCACCGCGATCTCGGGCAGGATCGGCAAGAGGTTGGCGGCGTCGAAGTGCATGTGAATCTTCCAGTGAGAGTAGATCCGCGTTCGCGGCGCCCGGGGCGGGGGCGGTGCTCAACCGCCCCGGACCTGCACGCGACAAGGGGTCAGGGTTGGACGACGGTGGCCAGCGGCTCGGGGCGCGCGAGCACACAGGCGCCGATCTCGTCGGCCGGCAGCTTGCAGGTGGTCACCTGGGCGACCAGATGCTCGACCGAGGTGTGCATCACCTCGAGCAGCGGCGCCGGCCACAGACCGAGCGCCAGCACCGCCGCGGCGAGCACGCCGAGGTTGAGCGCCTCGCGACGGTTGAGGTCGGTGAGCGCCGCGACCTTGTCGTTGGCCACCGGGCCGAACACCACCCGTTTGATCATCCACAGGGTATAGGCCGCGGCGAGGATCAGGGTGGTGGCCGCCAGCAGCGCCCACCAGAAGTTGGCACGGAAGGTGGCGAGGATCACCATGAACTCACCGACAAACCCGGAGGTGCCCGGTAGCCCCGAGTTGGCCATGGCGAAATAGACGAAGAAGGCGCCGAACCAGGGCATGGTGTTGACCACGCCGCCGTAATCGGCGATCTCGCGCGAGTGCACCCGGTCGTAGAGCACGCCGACACAGAGGAAGAGCGCGCCGGAGATGAAGCCGTGCGAGATCATCTGCACCATGCCGCCCTCGACGCCCATCACCGCACCGGCACCGGCTGTCGAGTTCTGCACGATGGCGAAGACGATGAAGAAGCCGAGGGTGACGAAGCCCATGTGGGCGATCGAGGAATAGGCGATCAGTTTCTTCATGTCGCGCTGGGCGAGAGCGACGAAGCCGATATAGACCACCGCGATCAGCGACATGGCGATGATCAGCCAGGCGAGCGCGGCGCTGGCGTCCGGGGCGATCGGCATCGAGAAGCGCAGGAAGCCGTAGCCGCCGATCTTGAGCATGATCGCCGCCAGCACCACCGAACCGCCGGTGGGCGCCTCGACATGGGCGTCGGGCAGCCAGGTGTGCACCGGGAACATCGGCACCTTGACCGCGAAGGCGAGCAGGAAGGCGATGAAGATCAGCGTCTGCGCGGTCATCCCCAGCTCGAGGCCGTGGAAGTCGAGGATGCTGAAGCTGTCGGCCTGGAAGTACATGTAGATCAGCGCGACCAGCATGAACACCGAACCGAAGAAGGTGTAGATGAAGAACTTGATGGTCGCATAGACCCGGTTCGGCCCGCCCCAGACCCCGATGATGATGAACATCGGGATCAGCATCGCCTCCCAGAAGACGTAGAAGAGCACCGCGTCGAGCGCCGAGAACACGCCGATCATGACGCCTTCCATGATCAGGAAGGCGGCCATGTACTGACTCGGCTTGTAGCTGATCACCTCCCAGCCGGCGATCACCACGAAGATGGTGATGAAGGTGGTGAGGATGATCAGCGGCATCGAGATGCCGTCGACCCCGAGCGCGTAGTAGACGTCGAAGGTCGGGATCCAGGCCACGCGCTCGGCGAACTGCATCTCGGCGGTGCCCGGATCGAAGCCGAACCACAGCCACAGGCTGGAGACGAAGGTGAGCACGGCGAAGCCGAGCGCGGTCCACTTGGAGGTGGAGGCCGACCTGTCACCACTGGCCAGCACGGCGATACCGCCGACGATCGGCAGCCAGATGAGCAGCGTCAGCAGCGGAAACTGATACATGCGGGGCGTCTCCCTGTGCGCGTCAGAGGGTCACGAAGATCGTCATCAGGCCGACCAGACCGACGATCATCGCGATAGCGTAATGGTAGAGATAACCGGTCTGCAGCAGACGCAGCACGCCGGCCATGCGGCCCACGCTACGCGCCGAGCCGTTGACCATACCGTCATCGATCAGCGCCCGGTCGCCACGGCTCCAGAAGGTCTGACCGAGCAGCTGCGCGCCACCGGCGAGGAAGCGCTGGTTGAAGTCGTCGAAGCCGTACTTGTTCTGCAGCAACCGGGTCAGCGGCCCGCCGAGGGCAAGCAGCTTGGCGTCGATGTCGGGCTTGCGCGCGGCGACCACCCACCAGATCAGCGCGGCGAGCACCAGACCACCGAGCGCGAGCATCAGCGTCGGGGTGCCGAGCGCGTGCATCACGAAGGCGCTCTGGCCGTGCCAGTGCTCGCGCAGATGCGCCAGGGTGTCGTGCTCGGGGGCGACCATGATCGGGCTCCAGTCACCCGAGGCGAACCAGTCGTTGATCAGCATCGGCTCGATTGCGAACCAGCCGATGAACAGCGAGGGGATGGCCAGCATCACCAGCGGCACGGTCACCACCCAGGGCGTCTCGTGCAGGTGCTCGCGGGTATGCTCGTCCATCCGCGGCTTGCCGTGGAACACCAGGAAGTACATGCGGAAGCTGTAGAGCGCGGTCACCAGCACGCCGAGGGTGAGCAGCACCGAGGCGTAGCCACCGCCGAAGATCGCCGTCTCGTTGACCGCGGCGATGATCGCGTCCTTGGAGAAGAAGCCGGAGAAGCCGGGGAAGCCGATCAGCGCCAGCGAGCCGATCAGCGCGGTGATCCAGGTGATCGGCATGAACTTGCGCATACCGCCCATCTCGCGAATGTCCTGCTTGTGGTGCATCGCGATGATCACCGAGCCGGCGGCGAGGAACAGCAGCGCCTTGAAGAAGGCGTGGGTCATCAGATGGAAGACGCCGGCGGCATAGGCCGAGGCGCCGAGCGCGGTGATCATGTAGCCGAGCTGGGAGAGCGTCGAGTAGGCGACCACCCGCTTGATGTCGTTCTGCACCAGACCGATCAGCCCCATGAAGAAGGCGGTGGTGGCGCCGATGATCAGCACGAAGCTCAGCGCCGCCTCGGAGAGCTCGTAGAGCGGCGACATCCGCGCAACCATGAAGATACCGGCGGTGACCATGGTGGCGGCGTGGATCAGCGCCGAGATCGGGGTCGGGCCCTCCATCGAGTCGGGCAGCCAGACGTGCAGCGGCACCTGCGCCGACTTACCCATGGCGCCGATGAACAGCAGCACGCAGATCAGGGTCATCAGCGAGATGCCGCCGAACAGCGCCACCTCGGTATCGGCCAGCCCCGGGGCGGCGGCGAACACCTCGGCGTAGTCGAGGGTGCCGAAATACATCGCCACCGCGGCGATGCCGAGGAGGAAGCCGAAGTCGCCGACGCGGTTGACCAGGAAGGCCTTGAGGTTGGCGAAGATCGCGCTCTCGCGGGTCGACCAGAAGCCGATCAGCAGGTAGGAGACCAGACCGACCGCCTCCCAGCCGAAGAACAGCTGCATGAAGTTGTTCGCCATCACCAGCATCAGCATCGAGAAGGTGAACAGCGAGATGTAGCTGAAGAAGCGCTGATAGCTGTTGCGACCGGTGAGCGCACCCTCGGGCCAGTTGTGCTCGTCGTCGGCCATGTAGCCGATGGTGTAGATGTGCACCATCAGCGAGACGAAGGTCACCGTGGCCATCATCATCGCGGTGAGCTTGTCGACCAGGAAGCCGACCTCGAAGCGCATGCCGTCGGAGACCAGCCAGGTGTAGACGGTGCCATCGAACACCGCCTGCTCCGCCCAGATGAAGCGTCCCAGCACCCACAACGACAGGAGTGTGGAGAGGCCCACGCCGGCGATGGTCACCGAGTGCGCGCCCACGCGGCCGATCCTGCCGCCGAAGAAGCCGGCGACGATGGCGCCGACCAGGGGCGCGAGCACGATGGTCAGGTAGACGTTTTCCATCTTGATTTCTGCTCTTTCGCTCTATTTGCCGTGTCCACGGGTGCCGACCGCGGTGAGGCGGCGGCGCCCGAGGGCCTCCGCGCGCCGCCGCGCGCGCCGCAACGACGATTCCCAGGGACCGCCGGCGCCTCGGCGCCCGCGCGCGCCCTACCCTTTCAGGACGTCGAGATCCTGCACATTGATCGACCGTCGGTTACGGAACAGCACCACCAGGATGGCCAGTCCGATCGCCGCCTCGGCGGCCGCGACGGTGAGGATGAAGAAGACGAACACCTGTCCCGTGACATCCCCGAGGAAGTGCGAGAAGGCCACGAAGTTCATGTTCACCGCCAACAGCATCAGCTCGATGCACATCAGCAGCAGGATCAGGTTCTTGCGGTTCAGGAAGATCCCGGCCACCGAGATCGAGAACAGCAGACCACCGAGGATCAGATAGTCGGAGAGCGCGATCATGCGGACCCTTCCTCTTGCGATTGTGCAACACCCCGCGCGCCCTGCTCCTCGCGCAGCCCCGCCGTGGAGACCTGCGAGACCAGACGCACCCGGTCCGGCCCCTTGCGCACCTCGACCTGATGCTTGGGATCGACATACTTGGTATCGGGACGCTTGCGCAGGGTCAGACGAATGGCGGCGATGATGCCCACCAGCAGGATCACCGCAGCCAGCTCGAAGGGATAGACATAGGCGGTGTAGAGCAGCATCCCGACCTCCTCGATGTTGGAGGCCTCGGCCGGCGCCGCGGCCGGTGCCGGGAACTGCTCGGCACCGAAGTTGCCGGGCCCCACCACCAGCAGGATCTGCGCGGCCATCACCACCGCGATCACCGCGCCGAGCGGCAGATAGCGGATGAAGCCCGCGCGCAACGTCGCCAGGTCGATGTCGAGCATCATCAGCACGAACAGGAACAGCACCATCACCGCGCCGACATAGACCAGCACCAGCACCAGCCCGAGGAACTCGGCCTCGAGCAGCAGCCAGAGCGCGGCGCTGGAGAAGAAGGCGAGCACCAGATAGAGCACCGCGTGCACCGGATTGCGCCGCGTCACCACCATCCCCGCCGCCGCCAGGGTGATGGCGGCGAAGACGTAGAAGAGAAACTTTTCAAAGCCCATGGTTGATCCCTAGTCTCCTGGATGCGCGAGACGGCGCGTGATCCCGTTCATCGATAGGGCGCATCGGCCGCCCGCGCCGCGGCGATCTCGGACTCGTACTTGTCGCCGATCGCCAGCAGCTTGTCCTTGGTCATGATGTGCTCACCACGATTCTCGAAGTGATACTCGTAGACCCCGGTCTCGACGATCGAGTCGACCGGGCAGGACTCCTCGCAGAAGCCGCAATAGATGCACTTGAACAGATCGATGTCGTAGCGCGTGGTGCGCCGCGAGCCGTCCTCGCGCGGTTCGGCCTCGATGGTGATGGCCAGCGCCGGACAGACGGCCTCGCACAGCTTGCAGGCGATACAACGCTCCTCGCCGTTGGGATAGCGACGCAGCGCATGCAGCCCACGGAAGCGCGGCGAGATCGGCGCGCGCTCCTCCGGGTACTGAACCGTGAACTTGCGTTTGAACAGATAACCGCCGGTGACCCGCATCCCCCGGAACAGCTCGACCAGGAGCAGGCTCTGCACATACTCTCGCGCGTGTTTCAGCATCTTGCCTCCTCCACAATCACGCCGACCACCACGGCGGCAGCCGGTAGACCACCGCCAGCGCCACGACCAGGATCCACACGATCGTGATCGGGATGAACACCTTCCAGCCCAGGCGCATGATCTGGTCGTAGCGGTAGCGCGGGAAGGTCGCGCGCAGCCACAGGAACAGGAACATGAAGAAGCCGGTCTTCAACGCGAACCAGTGGAAGCCGTCGTCGAGCAGCGCCACCCCGTCGACCCAGGACTGCGGCAGCGGCGACAGCCAGCCGCCCATGAACAGCACCGCGGTCAGCGCCGAGATCAGGATCATGTTGGCGTACTCGGCGAGGAAGAAGACCGCAAAGGCCATCCCCGAGTACTCGACGTGGAAGCCGGCGACGATCTCCGACTCGCCCTCGGCGACGTCGAAGGGCGCGCGGTTGGTCTCGGCCACGCCCGAGATCAGATAGACCCCGAACAGCGGCAGCAGCGGCAGCCAGTACCAGGTGAACAGGTTACCCGCCTGGGCCTCGACGATGGCGCCGAGATTGAGGCTACCGGCGGCCACCAGCACCCCGACCAGGGCAAAGCCCATGGCGATCTCGTAGGCGACGATCTGCGCCGCCGAGCGCATCGCGCCGAGCAGCGCGTACTTGGAGTTGGAGGCCCAGCCGGCGATGATCACGCCGTAGACCCCGAGCGAGGTCAGCGCCAGCACATAGAGCAGCCCGGCGTTGATGTCCGAGAGCACCAGCCCGGCGTCGAAGGGGATCACCGCCCAGGCGGCCATCGCCGGGCCGATGGTGATCACCGGGGCCATCAGGAAGAGCGCCTTGTCGGCCTTGGAGGGGATCACCACCTCCTTGAGCAACAGCTTCAGCGCATCGGCGATCGGCTGCAGCAGGCCGCGCCAACCGACCCGGTTGGGGCCGATGCGGACCTGGATATAGCCGATCACCTTGCGCTCGGCATAGGTGTAGTAGGCCACCAGCAGCAGCAGCGGGACCAGGATGGCGGTGATCTTGAGCAGGATCTGGATCACCACCGGGAGGCTGTTCCACAGTTCGATCATAGTCGCATCATCCTCTCTGGGCGCCGGCGGCGGTGATCTCGATCGGGCCGATCTGCGCGCCGAGCCGCTCGCTGCCCGCGACCGCGGCCGGCACCCAGGCACACCCGGGGGCGAGCCGTGCATCGAGCCGCACCTCGCAGTCGAGCGTCCGGCCGCCCTGGGTCAGGGTCGCCTCGGCGCCCTCCTCCAGCCCCAGCGCGGCGGCCCGCTCCGGGTGCAGATAGAGCGCGAGGGCGGCGCGCGGCATGGCGGTGCGCTGCAGCGCCGGGGCGCGTCGCACCAGGGCGTCGAGCGCATAGATCGGCACCCCGCCGACCCGCGCCAGGGCGTCCGCAGGCAGGCGCTGCTCGAGCGTATCGAGCGGTGCGCGCGCGGCATTGTCGTGGACGATCTCGCCACAGTGTGCGGCAAGCTCCTCGCGGACCCCGGCCGCGCTGACATAGTCGAAGCCGCGCAGGTCGAGCAGGTTGCCGAGCACCCGCAGCACCTTCCAGCCCGGGCGTGCCTCGCCCGGGGGCGCCACCGCGCCCTGGAACGACTGCCAGGCGCCACTGGCGTTGACGAAGGTGCCCGAGGTCTCGGCGAAGGCGCCGATCGGCAGCAACACGTCGGCGCCCGCCTCCAGCGACGGCGAGCGGAAGGCCGAGCAGGCGACGACGAACTCGGCCTGCTCGCAGACGGCCATCGCCCGCGCCGGGTCGATCAGATCACGATCGGGCTCGACGCCCCACAGCACCAGGGTGCGCGGCGCCTCGGCGAGCATCGCATCGAGCGCACGCCCGGGCCGCTCCAGCGCGACGCCACCGGGGCCGACCTGGGGCAAGGCGCCGGCGAGATGGGCGCCGACGCTGTTGGCCGCCGCCGGCAGCCAGCCGAGCGCGCAACCGCTGGCCGTGGCGATGGTCTCGGCCAGGGCGCGGATCAGCGCGTAATCGGGATGGGCGACGGCGAGCGCGCCGAGCGCGACCAGACCGCCCTGCTCGGCCTCACCGGCGCGCAGCAGCTCGGCGAGCGCGCGCTGCGCCTCGTCGGGCTCGGCGGCGGCGATCAGCGCCGCGCCCGCGCCCTCTGGAGCGCAGTCGAGCGCCTTGGCGATCGCCGCCAGCGCCGCGGGCAAGGCCGCCGGATCGACCACCAGCTGGGTGGCGGCGTGATTGAGTTCGAGTTCGAGCGGATTGACGCAACCGACCCCGGCGCCGGCGAGCGCGGCCTTGCGGATGCGATGGGCGAGCAGCGGCTGCTCCTGGCGCAGGTCGCTGCCGATCACCAGGATCGCACGCCGGGTCTCGAGCTCGGCGATGGTGCAGCCGAGCCAGGGGCGCAGCGGCGCCACCGCGTCGTCGCGGAAGTCCTGCTGACGCAGTCGGCTGTCGATGTCGGCGACGCCGAGTCCACGCGCCACCCGCTGCGCGAGATAGAGCTCCTCGAGGGTGGCGTTGGGCGCCAGCCACCAACCGCTGGTGGCCGGATCGGCGGCCTTGAGCCGCTCGGCCACCAGGGTCATCGCCTCGCCCCAGGCCACCGCCTGCCAGGCGCCGTCGCGCTTGATCATCGGCTGGGTGAGCCGATCGGCGGCATGCAGGCCCTCGTAGCTGAAGCGGTCGCGGTCGGCGATCCAGGTCTCGTTGACCGTCTCGTTGTCGTTGGGGTGGACCCGCAGCACCTGGTCGCGACGCACGTGCAGGCGCAGGTTGGCGCCGACCCCGTCGTGCGGGGAGATGCTGTCGCGACCGGTCAGCTCCCAGGCGCGGGCCTGGAAGCGATAGGGCTTGGAGGTCAGGGCACCGACCGGACAGAGGTCGATGACATTGCCCGAGAGTTCGTGCTCCACGGCGACGGCGGTGAAGGTGCCGATGCGCATCGTCTCGCCGCGCCCGGTGGCGCCAAGCTCACGCACCCCGGCGATCTCGGCGCCGAAGCGCACGCAGCGGGTGCAGTGGATGCAGCGGGTCATCTCGGTGGCGATCAGCGGGCCGAGGTCCTCGTCCTCGACCACCCGCTTACGCTCGCTGTAGCGCGACACGTCACCGCCGTAGCCCATGGCCACGTCCTGCAGCTCGCACTCGCCGCCCTGATCGCAGATCGGACAGTCGAGCGGGTGATTGATCAGCAGGAACTCCATCGTGCCCTCCTGGGCATCGATGGCCTTGGGCGAGCGCGTCTGCACCTTCATCCCGTCACTGACCGGGGTCGCGCAGGCCGGCACCGGCTTGGGGAAGGGACGACCGCCGGCCTCGGCCTCGACCAGACACATCCGACAGTTCGCCGCAATGGACAGCTTCTTGTGATAGCAGAAGCGGGGAATGGTAATGCCCTCACGGTCGGCGACCGCGATGATCATCTCCCCCGGCGCTGCCTCACAGGCACGGCCGTCGATCTCGATGGTGATCTTGTCCGTCATTAAGGTCTCTCGATCGGCACCAGTGACGCGGCCTCCAGAGGGCCGCATTGAGACGCCCGAGGTGCACTCGCTACGGGGCGCCAGGATGTCCGCCGCGGCGGACACCGTCTGCTCATGGATTCACGGTCGGCGGCGACACGGGCCGCCGGCCGACAGAGGATGGCTCGAAGGACGCGGCCGCTCAGGCGACCATGCTGCGTCCGTGTTCGATCCGGTACGCGAACTCGTGCCGGTAGTGCTTGAGGAAGCTCTGCACCGGCATCGCCGCGGCATCGCCGAGGGCGCAGATGGTGCGCCCGCCGATCCGTCCGGCCACGCTCTCGAGCAGCTCCAGGTCCTCGGCGCGCCCCTGACCGTCGAGGATGCGCTTGAGCACCCGCGCCAGCCAGCCGGTGCCCTCGCGGCACGGGGTGCACTGACCGCAGGACTCATGCATGTAGAAGTGCGAGAGGTTGTGCAGCACGCGCACCATGCAGGTGCCCTCGGCGATCACGATCACCGCGCCAGAGCCGAGCATGGAGCCGGCCTTGGCGATGGAGTCGTAGTCCATGTCGGTCTGCATCATGATCTCGCCCGGCACCACCGGGACCGAGGAGCCGCCGGGGATCACCGCCTTGAGCGGGCGATCGTCGAGCACCCCGCCGGCCATCTCCAGGAGATCGCGGAAGGGGGTACCGAGCGGCACCTCGAAGTTGTTCGGGCGGTTGACATGGCCACTGACCGAGAACAGCTTGGGACCACCGTTGTTGGGCCGTCCCTGCTCGAGGAACCACTGCCCGCCACGCTCCAGGATCACCGGCACCGAGGCCAGCGATTCGGTGTTGTTGATGGTGGTCGGGCAACCGTAGAGACCCTGCTGGGCGGGGAACGGCGGCTTGTAGCGCGGCTGTCCCTTCTTGCCCTCGATCGACTCGAGCAGCGCGGTCTCCTCGCCACAGATGTAGGCGCCGGCGCCGCAATGGACATAGAGATCGAAGTCGACCCCGGAGCCGAGCAGGTCGCGCCCCAGCAGCCCGGCCTCATAGGCCTCGCCGAGCGCCTCCTCGAAGCGCGCGATCGGTTCGTAGAACTCGCCGCGGATGTAGTTGTAACCGACGGTGGCGCCGATGCAGTAGCCGGCGATGGCCATGCCCTCGATCACCTGGTGCGGGTTGTAGCGCAGGATGTCGCGGTCCTTGCAGGTGCCCGGCTCGCCCTCGTCGGAGTTGCAGACGATGTACTTCTGCCCCGGCGCGGTGCGCGGCATGAAGCTCCACTTCAGCCCGGTGGGGAAGCCCGCGCCACCGCGTCCGCGCAGGTTGGAGCGCTTGACCTCCTCGATCAGGTCATTGGGATCCGGGCGTTCGCGGAGGATGCGCTCCCACTGGACATAGCCGCCGACGCTGCGATAGGCCTCGAGGCTGTGCCGCGTCGCGGCCTCGAGGTGCATGGTGCGAAAGCATACGGTGTTCTGGTTCTCGACCATGGTCTCACTCCAGCCCGTCGATGAGTTCGTCGAGCGCCTCCGGCGAGAGGTTCTCGTGGTAGGTCTTGTCGACCAGCACCGCCGGCGCATGGCGGCAGGCCCCGAGACATTCGACTTCCTTGAGGGTGAAGCGACCATCGGCGGTGGTCTCGCCCGGCCCCACCCCGTACTTCTCACCGACGTGCTCGATCAGCGTCTCGGAGCCGCGCAACATGCAGGAGACGCTGTTGCAGACACAGACCTTGTGCCGTCCCTGGGGTTCGAGGTCGTACATGCCGTAGAAGGTGGCGACCTCGTAGACGGCGACCTCGGGCATGTCGAGATAGGCCGCCAGGTCGTCCATCAGCTCGCGGGTGAGCCAGCCACCGTTGGCGTCCTGCAGCAGGGTCAGTGCGGGCATCACCGCCGACTGCTGCCAGTCCTCGGGGTAGCGGGTCAGCAAGGCATCGATCGCCTCGCGCAGCTCTGCGGTGAACAGGGTCGACTTGTCGCGATCGTGCGCGACAGTGAGCGGTGTGGTACGAAAACTCATCAGCGATCGATCTCCCCGAAGACGATATCCAGCGTCCCGATGATGGCCACCACGTCGGCGATCATGTGACCGCGCGACATCTCGTCGAGGGCGGCCAGATGGGGGAAGCCGGGGGCGCGGATCTTCAGCCGGTAGGGCTTGTTGGCGCCGTCGGAGACGATGTAGCAGCCGAACTCGCCCTTGGGCGCCTCGACCGCGGCATAGACCTCGCCGGGCGGGGTGCAATAGCCCTCGCTGAAGAGCTTGAAGTGATGGATCAGGGCTTCCATGTCCGCCTTCATCCGCTCGCGCGAGGGCGCGATCACCTTGGCATCGTCGATGCGCACCGGACCGGGGTTGACGCGCAGCCAGTCGATGCACTGACGGATGATGCGGTTGGACTGGCGCATCTCCTCCATGCGCACCAGATAGCGATCGTAGCAGTCGCCGTTGATGCCGATCGGGATGTCGAAGTCGACCTTGTCGTAGGCGGCATAGGGCTGCTTCTTGCGCAGGTCCCAGGCGATCCCCGAGCCACGCAGCATCGGCCCGGTGAAACCGAGGGCCTGGGCGCGCTCGGGCGAGACCACGCCGATGCCGACGGTACGCTGCTTCCAGATGCGGTTGTCGGTGAGCAGGGTCTCGTACTCGTCGACGTGCTTGGGGAAGCGCTCGGTGAAGTCCTCGAGGAAGTCGAGCAGCGAGCCCTGGCGATTGGCGTTGCGCCGGGCCATCTCCTTGGCGCCGTGCCACTTGGAGCCGGCCTTGTCGAACTGCGGCATGCGCTCGGGGAGGTCGCGGTTGACCCCGCCCGGACGATAGTAGGTCGCGTGCATGCGCGCGCCGCTGACCGCCTCGTAGCAATCGAACAGGTCCTCGCGCTCGCGGAAGCAGTAGAGGAACACGCTCATCGCGCCGATATCGAGCGCATGCGCGGCCAACCACATCAGGTGGTTGAGGATGCGCGTGATCTCGTCGTACATGGTGCGGATGTACTGCGCGCGCTCCGGCACCTCGACCCCGAGCAGCTGCTCGATGGCGCGCACGTAGCCGTGCTCGTTGCACATCATCGAGACATAGTCGAGCCGGTCCATGTAACCGATGCTCTGGTTGTAGGGCTTGCTCTCGGCGAGCTTCTCGGTGGCGCGATGCAGCAGGCCGACGTGCGGATCGGCGCGCTGGATGACCTCACCGTCGAGTTCGAGCACCAGACGCAGCACGCCGTGGGCCGAGGGGTGCTGGGGACCGAAGTTGATGGTGTAGTTGCGAATCTCAGGCATCACCTGGCTCCTGGCTGGGATCGGACCCGGCGGGTGCCTCGCCACGGATCACGCGCGGCACCAGCACCCGCGGCTCGATCGAGACCGGCTCGTAGACCACACGGGCCTGCTCGGGGTCGTAGCGCATCTCGACCTGGCCGATCAGCGGGAAGTCCTTGCGGAAGGGATGCCCGACGAAGCCGTAGTCGGTGAGGATGCGACGCAGGTCGGGGTGACCGCGGAAGAGGATGCCGTAGAGGTCGAAGGCCTCGCGCTCGAACCAGTTGGCCGCCGGCCAGAGATCGACCACCGAGTCGACCATCGGCTGGGCGCCACCGGCATGGACCCGCAACCGCAACCGGCGGTTGTAGGCCAGCGAGAGCAGGTGGTAGGCCACCGCGAAGCGCTTGGGGTCGTCGAGTTCGAGTTCGGGATCGCGATCGACGCCGCGCCCGAAGCCGGTGAAGGAGGCCGTCTCGGTCTCCCACTCGGATTCGCCGTAGGCGGCGTAATCGACGCCGCAGACGTCGATCAGCTGCTCGAAGCGCAACGCCTCGTGGTCGCGCAGGGTCAGGCACACGTCGAGCAGACGCTCGGCGGGTACCACCAGGGTCAGCTCACCAAACTGCTCCAGCAGCTCACAGCCGTGTTCCGCGAACTGCTCGCGAAGAGTAGCGGCGAGCGCATCCAGCCTGGCGTTGCGGGTCAGGTGCTCTGTAGACATGGATTATGGAGACTGCTTCAGCGGGCGATGGTGTTCGTTCGGCGGATCTTGTTCTGCAGCTGCAGAATGCCGTAGAGCAGCGCCTCGGCGGTCGGCGGACAGCCGGGCACGTAGACATCCACCGGCACGATGCGATCGCAGCCGCGCACGACGGAATAGGCGTAATGATAGTAACCGCCACCATTGGCGCAGGAGCCCATGGAGATCACCCAGCGCGGCTCGGCCATCTGATCGTAGACCTTGCGCAACGCCGGGGCCATCTTGTTGACCAGGGTGCCGGCGACGATCATCACGTCGGATTGACGTGGACTCGGGCGGAAGATGATGCCGAAGCGGTCAAGGTCGTAACGCGCGGCGCCGGCGTGCATCATCTCGATCGCGCAGCAGGCCAGACCGAAGGTCATCGGCCACATCGAGCCGGTGCGCGCCCAGTTGATCAGCTTGTCGGCCGTCGTGGTGACGATGCCTTCTTCAAGAACCCCTTCTATTCCCATTCCAGTGCGCCCTTCTTCCACTCGTAGATGAAGCCGACCACCAGGATGCCGAGGAAGATCGCCATCGACCAGAAGGCGAACACCCCAAGGTCATCCAGTACGACCGCCCAGGGAAAGAGGAAGGCGATCTCCAGATCGAACAAGATAAAGAGGATTGCGACCAAGTAGTAACGGACGTCGAACTTCAGACGTGCGTTCTCGAAGGCCTCGAAGCCGCACTCGTAGGGGGAGTCCTTTTCCTGATCCGGTCGGCGCGGTCCCAACAGGTACCCGAGCCCGAGCGACCCGACACCCACCAGGATCCCCACGAGGATAAAGATCAGGATGGGCAAATAGTTCTCGAGCACCTTGACCCCCGTGTTTCATGGTTTGCTTATAAAGCCGGAAGATTGAGTCTAGTGCAGCGTCAACGACAGTGTCAACCCGGCGCTCAATCAAAAATATTAGGATTTTCAATCCCTTAGAATATCGATCCCGGCATAAAAAAACGGCATACCAGATACTGGTATGCCGTTTGCTGTTTGGTGCCGACGGCCAGACTCGAACTGGCACGGCTTTCGCCACTACCCCCTCAAGATAGCGTGTCTACCAATTTCACCACGTCGGCAATAAATTTTATTCGCTGTTACCGGTCTCGACAGATGCGTCATCTGCCTGCCCGTCAGCGTGTCCCACTACATTAGCAGAATTTTCGTCGTTGTCAACAGAAATTTCTGCTGCAGGCGCAGCGGGGATGTCGGAAGCGCCCGGAGCGGCGCTGTCACCGGCGTCCACGCCAGGGACCGAGGGCACGTCGGACGGCACCAGGGTTTCCGGCGCGGCCTCGATCAGCACGGCATCATCCATGTCTTCCATGAAGCCTTCCGGCTCGCTGACCTGGGTCGCGAAATAGGCCAGCGCCATGCTGGTCAGGAAGAACAGTGTCGCGAGGATCGCGGTCGCTCGCGTCAGGAAGGAACCTGACCCCTGCGAACCGAAGACGGTCTGCGATGCACCGCTTCCGAAAGCGGCTCCAGCGTCAGCGCCCTTGCCGTGCTGAATGAGGACCAAGCCTATCAGGCCCAACGACAGGAAGACCTGGACAATTGTCAAAATGGTTTGCATGCCTGACTCGTTACCCTGGGCTAACCTGCCGCGGCCTCTGCGGCGCGACAGATCGCGAGAAAATCATCAACGTCCAGCGACGCGCCGCCGATCAGTCCACCGTCGATATCCGGCTGCGCCAGCAGCTCGGCTGCGTTACCGGGCTTCATGCTGCCACCGTAGAGAATCCGCAGCTTCTGCGCAATACGCTGATCCGAGGCAGCAATTCTTGCGCGCACGAAGGCGTGGACCTGCTGCGCCTGTTCGGGAGTCGCGGTCTTGCCGGTACCGATCGCCCAGACCGGCTCGTAAGCGATGTCGAGCGCAGCGAAGACCTCGATGCCGGCAACCTGGAGCACGCCATCGAGTTGTGCGGCGATGACCGCCTCGGTCTCGCCGCGCTCGCGCTGCTCCAGCGTCTCGCCGATGCAGAGGATGGGACGCATCCCGCTGGCGATGACCGATTGCAGCTTGCGCGCAATCAGGGCGTCTGATTCGGCGTGATACTCACGGCGCTCGGAGTGCCCACAGATCACGTAGCGACAGTCGAACTCGGCCAGCATCGCTGCCGCGACCTCGCCGGTATAGGCACCAGCGGACTCGGCGCTGACGTCCTGGGCGCCGAGACGCACCACGCCATCGGCGAGTTCGGCCTCACCGAGCGCCAGATAGGGGAAAGGGGGACAGACCGCGACCTCGACCCCTTGGAGCGAGGCGGCTCCCGCTGATACACCGCCGAACAGCAGCTGCGCGTCGCGCTTGCTGCCGTTCATCTTCCAGTTCCCTGCAATCAGTGGCGCTCGCATGGCAAAGACTCCGTCCTGATCGAGCCGGGTAATCTACCCGCTTAGCCTATCCCTTGCAAGCCAAAGGGCGTGGATGTGCGTATCATGGGGGCTGGACAGGCGCTCGCCTCCCGTACCGCCCTACCTCGACTATCGATTACACTCGCGACATGGCTAAAGGAAAGAAGAACAAGACCGACGGCGGCTCGACCATCGCGCTCAACAAGAAGGCGAGCCACGACTACTTCATCGAGCAACGCCTTGAGGCGGGCTTGGCACTCGAGGGCTGGGAGGTCAAGAGCCTGCGCGCCGGGCGCATCCAGCTCAAGGAGAGCTACGTCAAGATCCTCCATGGCGAAGGCTACCTGATCGGCGCCCACATCTCGCCGCTGCAGACCGCCTCCACCCACATCAACCCCGACCCCACGCGATCGCGCAAGCTGCTGCTCAAGCGCCACGAACTCAACCGCCTGATCGGCCAGACCGAGCGCGCCGGCTTCACCCTGGTGCCCACGGCCATGTACTGGAAGCGCGGTCGCGCCAAGCTCGAGATCGGCCTCGGCAAGGGCAAGAAGCAACACGACAAGCGCACCACCGAGAAGGATCGTGACTGGCAACGCGAGAAGGAGCGGCTGTTCAAGGGCAACTGAGCCGCGGCGATCCGTGCCCCGCCCCGGCACACCGCACTTGCCGGGGAACCCCGGCTCTTCTATAGTGTCCTTTCACTTAAGGGGGCGACTGGCTTCGACGTGGGTCGCGAAACCTAAGGTGCATGCCGAGGTGCGGTTGACCTCGTAAAACCCTCCGCAAACTTATAGTTGCCAACGACGACAACTACGCTCTCGCTGCTTAATCCCAGCGGGCCTCTGACCGTCACTTGCCTGTGGGCGGCGGATTCCAGGGGTAACCTCACACAGGATCGTGGTGACGGGAGTCCGGACCTGATCCACTAAAACCTAACGGAATCGCCGACTGATCGCCCTGCCCTTCGGGCGGCAGAAGGCTAAAAACAATAGAGTGGGCTAAGCATGTAGGACCGAGGGCAGAGGGCTTGCGGACGCGGGTTCGATTCCCGCCGCCTCCACCAAGCAAGCAGCAAAGGCCAACCAGTCATGGTTGGCCTTTTTTGTTGCGCGGAGATCACATCGTTCACGAGCTGGCAGTGCTGCAGGTGCCCTCCCCCGCAGGCCTTGCTCACGAATCAGCGCCCACACGAGCCTCCCCGGCATCCAGGCCACAGGCACACCGTGCCGAACCATACCCGCAACGCCGTAGGCGTCCCGATATCGAGCGCGCGCTCGAGTATCGTGCTGAGCGGTGCCGGCTTGGTCCAGAGCGGTCGCTGCTGCTCCGGGGCGTCGACCTCGGCACAGCGCACCGAGGCATTCAGTTAGCGCTTGGGCAGATCCAGCGCACGGCCGATGAAGGTGACGCCATGACGCCTGGCAGACACCGCAACACCCCGATCAGGTCACGAGGCGCCGCTATAGCAGGCTGTCGCATTACGGCCCTTCAACGCTACCGAAACCGCATTGATCCCGGGCATCCAGGATCAGTGCCGAGTCCAGGGCCTCTGGAATACGCGGATCAAGGACGATACGCTCCTGCTCAAGCCATAGCCCGCGCGCAGCAAGCACACGCACCGGAGCCGGCGCGAAGTCGAGCTCGAGATCTTGGGGCCATGAGGCTTGGAGCCCACACACGTCTATGAGCTCAAACCAGAACTCGGGAAGAAACCACTTCAGGTTCGGTACGCGTTTGCGCAGGTGCAGCATGATGCGCACGCCATTCGGATCCAGGTCGCCGAAGTGCACAACGGGTATGCCCTGGATGCGATTGAGCATGTGACCAACGGTGGCAGTGTCCCAGCCGGGCACGTGGGCCAACAGCCAGCCCGGCGGTGGAGAGAGGTCACGCCACGCCCCCAGGTTCTCAACGAGGAGCACAGCGCGCATCTCGCCCTCGAAGGCCAAGCCATCCACCAAGGCTCGCTCCGGTATCGAGACCTCGCCCAGCACCGCCGCAATCCCGCCGAGGTCGATCACTCCGTTAACCGTTCGAGCCGACAGCCCAGCCGGCGGACGCAACCTGATAGCGCCATCATGCGAGGTATCGGTCCCGCCGAGCGCACCCCTTCGGCTTTCAGTGAGTGATGCCTTGGAATGCGAGGCCGTGAGAGAGGCTGCGGTTCGCCGGTTGATGCGATCCGGCAGCTCGGGCAGGGCGGCGGCGCGTTCGATATCGAGCAGCCGGCCATATCCCTCCGGTGTCGGCGGTAGCCCGGCGGCCACCAAGTCCACCAACACATCGCGCCATGCCGGCCAGACCCGGTCGATCAGGCCCGCAAGCTCTGCCCTGCGCTCCTCGACCATGCCGATCTCGTCGCGGCGACCTGTGGCCCGCGTCCAGGGAAGCTCAGCAAGGGCGTCGTACGCATCCAGCTGCGTGCGCCGGCGTTTGAGACTGCCACGTGAAAGCAGCTCCAACAACGCCAGGCGTGCGTTGTCGCTCACCCAGATCACACATGCGCCCTCGTTCTTCTCCCGCTGACGCACACCTTTTCGCGCCCGTCTGCATCGACACGCCGTACCAGGCGATAGGTTGTGTTGCCTTCCGCCCTGGCGACCTCTGGCGCAGCGATGAGCAGCTGCAGTTCGAGTGTCTGACACAGGTCAAAGAGAACGCCCAGGTTATCGTGGGAGAGCCGGTTGGCCTCGTCGAGAAACAAGAAGCGGAGCGACCCCTGTGCTCGCTTACCGCGCAACAGGGTGGCATTCCGCTCCCACTCGGTGAGCACGACCATCATCAGCACAGCGCCAACACCAATCGCCTCACCGGTGGAGAGACGGATGGGATTCGCAGCCTCCCAGTCAGGGGCAGCCGTACGACGGATCTCCACCTGCAGGTGGACGTACTCACGATAATCCAGCAGTCGCTGGCCACCCGAGCGCCCACCGCCGTAGCGTCGAAAGATCTCATCCAAGGCTTCCTCGATGGGCAGGTTTTCCTGGAACAGCAGTCCCTGCACAGCGCCATCACGCAGCGCCCGAAGCACCTGCTCCATCCGCCCCACTGACTGGACCTTCACCCGAACCCCTTCGATGCTGCCGAAGCTGACGCCGTTGAGGTTCTGGTTGAGACGGCTGACCTGGCCTCGAGCCTTGCGGATCTGCACGTCGATCCCACGAGCAACATCCTCGCTGGCGCCACGCAGATCCTTTTCCTGACGCGAAAGGCGCTCCTCGAGCCCTGTCAGTTGATCACGCAATCGCAGCAGCGCTTCTCGCGGGTCGTCCACTTCGGCCACCTGCGCCGGCAGCCGGCGACGCAACCAGTCGCGCACCGCCAGCCAGAGCTCTAGGTAGACGTCGGCAAACCCGATGCTTTCGCCCTCGGCGTTCTTGTCGACCTTGGCGAGCAGATCCTGTGCCCCGTGAGCGGCTCGTAGCCGCTCCACGAGCACAGCCCTCTGCTTGTGTGCCTCCTGCACGAGATTCACGTGTCCGCGGATCCCGCTGACATCGCTGGTTCCGGAGGTAACGACGCTGGCGAGTAGATTCCGCTCCACTACGGCCGCTCTCAGGCGCTCCCAGCGATCAAGAGCCGGCTCAGCCTCGCGGCGTTCGGCAGCAACCTTCTCCTCGGCCTCCCCGTACTCGCGAGCTGCTTGCGCCTGCTCGGCCTCACAACGCCCCTTGGTGGTGTTCAGCGCTGTGAGTTCCGCGGCAAGCGCCGTCGCCTCCTCTTCCAATCGCCGCATCGCCTCATGCGCGGTCGCGACGGCGGCTTCGGTGGGGTCGGGAATCTCCATTTCGTTGAAGCGCCGCTCCGCGGCCCGAAGTTGTTCGACGGCCGCCCGACGACGACCATCGGCGTCCTGCCAATTTGCTGTGGCGCTTTCGAACGCCTGCTCGGCGGCCTCGACCGCGGCACCCGCCTCGTTAAGCGCCTCTTCCGCCCGGTGCAGCTGTTCCTCAAGCGCCGGAATAAGCAACCGGTTCTCTTCGAGCTGCACAGGCGCGTCGTCCCAGCGCAGGGCCTCCGCGTTGACCGCGATAAATTCCATGGCCTCTATCGCGGCATCCAACCGGTCGCGTTCGTCCGAGAGTCGAGTCAGCTCGGTTTCGAGAATCGTAACCTCCACCTCCGACAACGGCGTTCGCCGCAGCGTGTCGAGCTTGCCCTCGACCACCCGGGCGGCTTGCCGACAACGCTGAATCTCAGCCTGCGCCGCTTGTGCGGCATCGTGGTCCCGCCCGAGGTCGTCTCGACGTTGCGCATGATCTGGGGGATCGAGCAACACGGCTGAACCAAGCAGACCGCGTAGCGCCTCAATACGCGGCGCAAGCTGGCGGGCCGCCTCCTGAAATCGGGTCACTGCAGCACGGTGGCTCTCTCGTTGCTCTTGAATCTCCGAGAGTTGACGACCAATCGCCGCCAGCTCCGGTGCCGGGTCGCCGGCCAGCCACACGCGCTGCTCCACAAGTAGGGCTTCACCATCCTCCGCCAGGCGCTCGAACCGGCGTCGCCCCACTCGTGTGTTCTCGAGCTGAGCATCCAGCGTATCAGCCACGGCACGCAGCTCCGCGGCACGCTTCTCACGCGCCTTCCGACCAAGGCGAGGACGCGTCGGGATCCGCGTGACGCGGATGGCCCGCGGCTCCGAGACGATGACATCGGTCGCCTCGCCGCTCTCGCGGACCGCGTCCGCACCGAGCCGTGCAACGTCCTCGTCGCGGCTGACAAGCCACACATCAGAGAGCGAGTCCGGGCGGCCATGGACCTGCTTGGCGGCTGTGACCGGATCATCAACGACAAGCGCCTGCACCAATGCCCCCAGCCTCGCTTCCACCACGGCAGCATCTTCAACAGACGCGTCCTCGAATACCCCGGCCAGGAGTTCAGCACCCAGGGTGTCTTTGAGTCGCAGCAGCTCCGTATCGAACGGCCCGCCAACGGCCAGGAGCTCTCGTGCCGCCGACTGGAGACTCTCTCGTCTCTCGACAAGCTCGGACTCACTCGCCTTTACTCGGGTGAGGTGCTGCCCTACCTGCTGGTGCGCAGCTTTAAGCTCCGGGAGTGACGTCAGAGGACACCCGAGTTCGTCCGCCAGACGCTGGGCGCGCAACGCGAGGGCGCGCCAGATCGGCTCGCGACCATCGAGCTCCTTTTGCCGCGCCAGCGCAACGTCCAGCGTTCGCTGACAGTCAGCTTGGTTTGCCTGAGCTTCGCGGGCTTGGTCGAGCAACCGCTCGCGCTCCAGCTCCGTCTGTTCAAGAGGCTCCGTGATCTCGATGCGGGCAGACCGCTGCCCCGAAAGGGAAATGCCCAGTTTTTCAGCCTGTTCCCTGGCCTTGGCTTGGCGGCTGGCGAACTTGCGGGCCTCGGCAAGTTCGGCGGCGATCGTGCTCAGACGCCCGGCCAGCGCCTCCAGATCCCGATAGCGGCGAAGTTGTTGGAGGGCCATCGAATGGGCGGTGTCCACTTCGACCGGCCCCTCTGCCATCAGTTCGAGTGCCTCAAGCGCGGCCCGGTGATCTCGCCTGTGCTGATCGGCATCAGCGAGCCGCTGCCTCGCGTCTCGGCGAGAGCGATCCACCTGATCGAGCGTGGCCCTGCTCTCCGCCACCCGAGCAGCGACAGTCCCGATCGCAAGCTCCTCTACTTCGAGTAGCCGCTCTACCTCACCCTTCCGACGGAGCACCTGCCTGTAGGCGCCGGCACGCCGGTGGAGTTCGTCGAGTCCACGCTGGAGGTCTGCGAGGCCCGCGCGGGCGCGCGAATCATCCTCCCGACAGCAATGCAGGCCTGCCCGGCATTGGCTTCGAGTTTGTTCTCGCGCCTTGCGTTGAGCCTCAGCAATCCGTGTATCGGCCTCGGACGAAGACAGCTCTTCGCGGCGTTGCTCGACTTCTTCAGCCGCCTGCAGCGCTCGATGAAGACGCTGAAGCCAATCCTCGGCAGCCTTGACCTCCGCCACGAGAGCCTCCTGGCGAGCTGCCTTTTTGCCGAGATCATCGTGAACGCGGGCGAGCTGATCCTTGGCCTCTGCAAGCCGTTCCCAGCCCTTGCGCCGAGCGTCCTCGGCCTCGGTCAAACGGCGCCGGAGTTCATCGGCACGCTCTCGGGTCGCGAAGAAGGCCGCGGCGAACATGGTCTGTCCAGCCTCGAACACCCCGCCGATCTCACGCTCGAGCTGCTGCGCCTCCTGGACCTCGGTGCGCGTGCGCTTGCATGCATCAAGGTTGGCCTTCATGCGCTGCAGGGTATCGGCCAGCCCGGTCTCTTCCTTTAACAGAAAGGAGCGCAGCTCCGAGGTCAGCGCCCGTGAGATACCGCCCGTCATGCTGGTACGCAGCATCTCGTTGAGCTTATTGCGTTCTTCGTCCGTGGCGAGGCGCAGCGGCATCACCCCCTGATCGAACAGGACGGCAAAGTAATCGCGCGCGGTACCGAAGACCTGCAAGCGTCCACCGAGACGTGCGGCGTTCTCACGCAGCTCGTTGAGTTCGGGAACCACGTCGTGGTCGCCCAGTGAGAGCAAGAACACGTCTTGCAGGCGGACACCCATGTCGAGACCCGAGATGATGAAAGGCGTTGGCTCGACGGATGGCTCGCCCTTCCGCTCCAGGTGCACGCCGGCAATGAGGCGCTGACCCGATGCCAGGGCGAACTCGATCGCCGAGTAGGCCGGCCGGCCAGACTCACCGAGGCGTCCCCAGATGCCTTTGTCACCGCCCGTCGCGCCGGTCTCCCCGAGATTCGTGAAACGCAGCCGGGACATATCCGGGAGGAGCACGACATAGGCCGCGATCATCACCGTTGTCTTACCAGCGCCATTGGCCCCCTCGAGGGCCGTCACATGCCGGTCGATGAGATAGCGCTCGTAGAAGACGCCTTTCCAGTTGGCGAGCACGAGCGCCCGGGCCCAAGTACGACTCATCCGCTCGCCTCCTCCTCGTCGTCCTCGACTCCATCACCGTCGCTGGCACCGTGCTCGCGCAATTCGTCAGTGTCACCAAGGCTGATCTCACCGCTCTGGACCAACCGTTCCAGCGCGGCTTGTCGGTCGCTCAGGTCGCGGACTGGTTCGGCGAATCGCATCAATGCTGGACGCAGGCGCAGCATCGCGTCGTCGACCGAATCGATGAACCCGAGGTCGGTGAGGCGCCGAAGGGCCTCGGTGACCTTGGTGCGAACGGTCTCGGCGGCTATCCGTTCGTCGAACTTCCTGCGCCGTGGATTCAGGATACGGACCAGCGCCTCCGTCCCCAATAACCCCGAGAGCCTCTGCAGGAGCGTCTCACGCTGAACCATGCCCCCGTGCTGCACGGTGGCGGGATCCAGGTACATCAGCGCGAGCGTTTGACCGACGAGCATCTCGCCAGCGCTCAGTTGGCGACGACCGAGTCGATCCCCCGAGGGCAGGAGGTAGAAATACCCGTCCGCCCGCTGTATCAGCTCACAGCCGAACCGCCGATAGAAGGGTTCGAGGTGGTCGAGGGCATCGACGAGATAGTCATAGGCCGTGCCGTCGTCGCGCCCGATGTGCCGCCCGCGGCGTAGCACGAGATCCACCTCGGGGAAATGCTCATCGCTGATGGCCTCTTCGAGGGACCGAAAGCTGGAGGCGCTCACCGTCACTCATCCTCCCTCGACAGCTCCCAGTCCTCCAGCTCCAGGCATGGCGCAACAGTACGCCACGGACGCTCGTAGGTGCTGCGTATCCGGACGATACGGACGAACACGTCGACCACGCGGCCGGTAACGGCGTAGCGAAGAGCCACAGGAAACCGGGGCAATACCCACTCGGTCACCTCGGCCAGGGATCGAGCGCCCTCGGCTAGCGCCCCTTCAACCAAAGTCTCGATGTCCAGGCCCGCCTCTTCAGGATCAACAAGATCGGGAGAGCCCTCGCGATCGGCGCGTGGCCTCATGACAGCTGGCCGCTCTACTCGCGACTCGAGCGGACGCAGCAGCCGGATCGACGGTGCCGCCGTCACGAGCAAGTGGAACGGTGTCGCCGGCCAGCCCGCGACCTGATCGCGCAGTCGCTGACTCAATGCACGGTCCGGGTCGAGGCGTACGACATCACGAAGATAACGATGAACGTATTGGTAATAGTCCGACCACGCGCGCTGCCGGGCGCCGCCCCAGGCGGCGATGCGATCGACGTGCTCGATGACGCGCTGCACCGCCTCTTCGGACTCGGTCTGTCCCGCCTCGGAAGCCGAGGACTGAATCTCTTGCAACAGCGCGACAAAGTGATGGGTGTCGCGGAGCAGGATCTCGTTGAGTTCTCGGAGCGTATCAGTGGTTGTGTCGAGCAACGACTGGCATCGTTCGACCGCGCCGAACCAATCCGCTTGCAGAAGGCCGGCCATCTCTCCCTGCACCTCTTCCTGTTGCGCATCGAGCCCGCGCTGACGGCGCTCGATGCCGCCGACAAGATCGCCAACGGTTACCCGCAATGGCGCCACCACTCGCTCCCGCCATGCATCGTCCGTATCGGCGCGTTTGGCCGCTGCAAGGATCTCGGCGAGCTGGGCCCGAAGCGTCCCCGTGAGCAAGGTCAAGCTCTCGCGAGTGAGTGCCTCATCGGCGAGGAAGTACTCGACGACTGCAGCGGCCAGGCGCGTCAGCGTGTACTCACCGGATCGAACGATGCCCGCGCCGTCCACCCGGGCCAGCATGCGCTGGTCACGGAGCCGCTGGATGGCGTGTGTTGCGCGCTTGCGTGGACGGTCCGCACCCGGATCCACCACATCGCACACCTGCTCGAACATGTCGATAAGCGCATCCTCCTCAAAAGACGCGAGTGACGCCCGGTCGGCCTGCAGGTAAAGGCCAGCGAGAAAGCACAGGTCGAGCGTCTTCAGGTCCAGATGGATCCGGTCACGTGCGAGTGCGGCAATGAGACGGCTCGGATCCGATGACATCAGTCGCTCCTGCCGACCGCTGCTGCGGTGATTGCTTGAGTCATGATGAATCGATAAACACGTGCAATCACATCAGCGAGGCTGACGGAACGAAATGCCATGTTCTCCAGAACACCGCTCCATGGACACTGCCTGCACTTGTCCCCGGCAAAGTCCGGCGCAAGAGCATCGAGCAGATCAGTCAGAATCGTCAGCATCACGCTGTTCGAAGGGCGCGGCCATTGTCCCAACCAGTCATCCTCGAAAGGAGACGGCTGGCTGATGAGCAACATGTCATGGCAGTCTTTCATCCGGTTGTTCGGGCAGCCAAACGCCACCATCACCTGAAACGTCTTTGCGATCAACGCCTCGCTGGCATCAGCACGCCGCCGAGGTGCCGAAAGATCCGCCGTATGCGGATCATCGATGATGATCCGCATACGGCTCCAACATCTCGCTGAAAGCGACATCTACTATAACCGCGATACCGGTACCATTGATCGACGCGCTCGTATACAACCGCAACCCACCGTACTCGGCCTACTCCTGGATCTGGTCGACACATACGGCGTTCGAATCGAAATCGATGCCATCCTCGACGTCTTTCTCGAATGAGCACGAATCGGTCAGAGAGGGCTCGCACGCCAGGGCAGTAAAGCAGGCATTCCAACCCATAGCGCACGGGCATCAGCTCAAGGAGCTGCGTCGTTTCTCGGGAGAGGCTCTACAGACGCGTCCGAACGGAAGCGCGGATATGTCTCGTCTTCTGAGGCATTGGCGCTCAGTGCACCGAGATACCGGCAAGCGCCCCACCCGCAACCAAGAGTGCAGCTGGATAAGGGCTGGCTTCGGCCGGCTGGAGCAGGCACTGGCGGCGCTGTCGTAGACACCGCTTCAGAGTTCGCGCCCCTGGGCATGGACCTGATCGAAGACCGCCTCGAGCGCGGCGTGGGTCCCGCGCAGGCCGTCGATCACCTGTCCGGCCCAGTCGAAATAGGCGCGCTGGCGCTCACGGCTCCAGTCCGGTGGGGGCGAGTCGAGGATGTCGCGCAGGTTGCAGATCTTGTCGGCGAGCTTGACCAAGCGGGCCTGCTCGGAGAGCTGCGGGGCGTGCTCGATCTGCAGCCGTTTACGCTCGTGCTGGGCCAGCGACCTGTCGTCGCTGACCTCGAGCACCACGGCGGTGACGGTATCCCCGAAGTGCTCGATCAGCTCGGCCTCGGTGGTGGCGGTGTCCTCGATGGTGTCGTGCAGCAGCGCAGCACAGAGCACCACGGGGTCAGTCACCCCGGCCTCGTCGATCAGCACCCGGGTCAGGGCGATCGGGTGGTTGATATAGGGCGAGGCACGCTCGTCCTTGCGGCGCTGGTCGCGGTGCTTGTCCGCGGCGAAATCGAGCGCGCGCACGAAGTCGGCCAGGGACTCATACTGCATCGTCGTCATCTTCTTCACTCCTCGGGGCCGCCACATCCCGGACGACGGCCTTGGCCAACGGAACGAGACGACAGGCACGGGGCACGCATGGACCCGCCGGGCACCGTCTCGCATCCAGAGCATCACGCCCCCGTCCATGGGCCTTGCAAGGCCACATGCGGCGATGATTGATGGAATCCTGCGACAAGGCGCGGGCGCTGTTCAACCCCGAATCACCGATGACAATCCCACGCCACGGCGATCACCAGAGCGGCATCCGCCAACGAGGTCAAGGGGTGATCCGGGTCGCAAGGCCGACCAAGGGTTCGACGGGGCGGCGACAGCGGAAGGAGGAGGAGCGGAGGCTGAACGACATGGCCGCGCTTGCGCGCGACGTCAAGGCACGGGTGTGTCCCGCCAGCCATTGAAGATCAGAGTTCCGGTGGTGTCTGACTCCAGGTTGATCGACTGCTCGAAGGAGCGCGACAGCGTCCGGGCACGAATCCGGTAACGCCCTTCCGGCAGGCGCAGCAGCAGCCAGGGCCCGGGGGAATGCAGCGACACCAGCGACCCGCCATCGGCGCCGAGGATCTCGACCGCGACGTCGCCGAGATAGCGACCGTCGTGCAGCGCGAACTCGAGCTTGAGGTTGTAGTCGATGCCGAGGCGTGTATCGAGATAACGACGTTCGTCGAGTCCGACCCCACCGCTCACATAACCGATGCCCTGGCGCTCTCCCGGTGTCAGCAGCAGTCCATCCTGGGCCAGGACATCGGTCAGACCGAGCAGCGCCGTCAGCGACAGCGCCCCCATCATCACACGCCATCCGTGCACCAACCATTGCAAGCTCATCGGTCGATGTACTCCCGCAGGAGACAAAACGCGCACGTCATCAGCCATGCCAACGCAGCCGACCGCCGGAACGGGCGAAACTGCTGGCGATCAGTGTCTCCCATGGCGAGGCATCTCCACCCAACAGACAGAGCGCGGCCCGTGTCTGTACCGACAGACGCCAGCGCCCCGCCCGGGTCGCGGCGAGCCAGGCCCGGGCGAGTTCGCACCCCAGCTCATCACCATCGGGCGGCTTGCGTAGGCCCGCGCGACGCTGCAGGGGCAACGCGGATGGCGAACGCGAGCCATGTCTCCAACGGACGCCGGACGATGCCTGGGTACATCTCCAGCAACGAAAGACACAGGGTGCAGCGGGGGGTGCGTCGCCCCCTGAGCAGTCATTTTCGGTCATCGTGCATCTCCGTGGTCTGATTGCGCAGCGGATCGCACATGCGGAACAGCCCATCGAGCGATCCGATCGGTCGCCTACAGCAATTCCGTCCCTGGACCTGAAGCAAGAGTACAGGGCGGCGGGACCACTCCAACGACCGCTCATCATGTTGCAGCGCAAAAAAACGTCCCTATCTAGTTCGACGGGCGGGCCGAAATGACCCGCAGCCTATCTTCAAGGCCCCCATGTACCGACATCCTGGCGCTATCCTCAAGCGCCCGACACCGTCTCACCGAGACAGCACAGGAGGTGTAGAGATGACCATCCCATCGCCCCGTATCGCGTTCGCGCTCACCATCGGCCTGCTCGGCGCGCCGATCCTCGCCGGCTGTGAACAGGAGGGACCGGCCGAGGAGGCCGGACGCAAGATCGACCAACAGGCCGAACAGATCGGTCAGCAGCTGGAGCAGGCTCGCGACGCCGTCACCGAGGCACTCGAGGGTGCCGGGGACCGGGTCGAGCAGGCGACCGACCAGCTCGAGGACAACGGCGAGCGCTGACACCCCGGGGCCCGGCCTGCCGGGCCCTGCCCCCCCCGGCACCCGCCACGGCAGCGCTACGGGACGAAGGCGTCAGCGTAACTGGCGTACCGCCCCACCGCCGGGCACCAAGGGCGCACGGCGAGGCGAGTCCGCGGCCGGCAGTCCGGCGATCCGCCAGGCTGTCCGCATATCCCCGAACAGACGCTCGGCACAATCCGCCGGGAGTCCCAGCGCGCGACACGGATCGGCGCGCGCATGCCCCTCCAAATAGTCACCTCGCAGCCGATCGATCAGGTCCCAGTGCGTCTCGGTCAACTCGCCGAGACGTAGCTCGGCGGCGATCGCCAGCGCCAGGTCGCGACTCCACAGCTCGGGGTCCTCGAGAAATCCCTGCTCGTCGAATAGGTCCTGATGGCACGGGGTCGAATCGTCCATCGCAACCTCCAGCATCGGTGGTCGGATTGGGGGTGCGCAGTCAGGCTGCGCCCCTGCCCTACACAAGGTAGACGGCGATCGCGTAAACGGTAGTCCGCGCAGGGCCATCGGCCACCGGCGCGCACCACAGATGACGCTCGACGTCACAGCGCTGTCCACGAATCGTCATCCCCGTCTGGTGAAATCGCGCGCTTGAGGGGAAACCCCACGCCGACAAGGTCGATACCGAACCCAAGGAAGCCGGTGAGCGGAGACACCCCGCCACCGCCATATCGCGAGGATCCGTAGCAATGATCGACAGCAAGCCACGCACCCTGGCCCGCGCCCTGCTCCTGGGGCTGTGCGCACTGGGCGCTGCCGGCGCGAGCGCCGCGCCCAAATACGTCTTCTATTTCATCGGCGACGGCATGGCCAGCCCGCAGATCCATGCCACCGAGGCCTATCTCGGCGCCCTGCAGCAGGACGACGCCGAGCCCGGCGGGACCAAGTCGGTGGCGCTGCACATGAGCCAGTTCCCGGTCCAGGGGATGCAGACGAGCTATGCCAACGACCGCCTGATCACCGGCTCGGCGGCCGCCGGCACCGCGCTCGCCTGCGGACTCAAGACCAACATCGGGGTCATCGCCATGGACCCGAGCGCCACTCAGCCCTACACCACGCTCGCCGAGCTGGCCAAGCGCAAGGGGATGAAGGTCGGCATCATCAGCAGCGTCTCGCTCGATCACGCCACTCCGGCGGTGTTCTATGCCCACGAGTCGAGCCGCAACAACTACGAGCAGATCGACCAGGCGCTGCTGGCGAGCGACTTCGACTACTTCGCCGGCGGCGGCCTGCGAGTCAACAAGTGGCAGAGCGAGCAGTACGCCGACCTGAGCAACGCCCAGCGCTACACCCTGGTGCGCGAGTGGGCGCGCGCCCGCGGCTTCCAGTACGCCGACGACCGCGCCACCTTCGACGCCCTCGCCCCGGGGCTGCGCACCATCGCCATCAACCCCTATCTCGACGGCTCCAACGCCATCCCCTATGCGCTCAATCGCAAGGCCGGCGACTACCCCGGCGGGCCCTACGAGGGCTCGATCAGCCTCGCCGAGTTCACCGCCAAGGGCATCGCCGTACTCGACGGCCCGCAGGGCTTCTTCATGATGATCGAGGGCGGCAAGATCGACTGGGCCGCGCACGCCAACGACGCCCGCGCCGCGATCGAGGAGACCATCGCCTTCGACGACGCCATCCGGGTCGCCGCCGACTTCGGCGCCCGCCACCCCGACGAGACCCTGATCGTGGTCACCGGCGATCACGAGTGCGGCGGCATGACGCTCGGCTTCGCCGGCACCGCCTATGACACCTACTTCGAGGTGCTCGCCGCTCAGCAGCTCGCCTACGACGACTTCGACGACCGGGTGTTCGAGGCCTATCTCGCCCAGTTCGACACCGCCCCGCCCAACATCGACGCAACCCTCTGGGGGCTGGTCTCGACCTACTTCGGACTCGACGGCGCCGGACTCACCGAGACCCTCGAGGATGATCTCAGCGACTACGAGCTCGGACTCCTCGAGGCCGCCTACGACAAGACCGCACACAACCACAGCGACAACGCCGCCGAGGCCGACACCCTGCTCTACGGCGGCTACAACCCGTTCTCGGTGACCCTCACCCACCTGCTCAACCGCCGCGCCGGGATCGCCTGGACCTCCTATTCGCACACCGCGGTGCCGGTGCCGGTGCTGGCCACCGGCGCCGAGGCCTGGCGCTTCGGCGGCTATTACGACAACACCGAGGTGGCGCGGCGTATCGCCGCGGCCATGCGGGTCGAGCTCGATCAGTGAGCCCGACGGGCGTCCCCCTGGCGGGGGCGCCCGCCACCGGTCGCGCAGCAACGATGAAAAAAGACCTCCTCACCGTGTCACTCTTCGCCCTGCTCTGTCTGCTGCTGTGGCTGGCGCCCACCGGCTTCGAGCACAGCCGTCCCGAGGGCAGTCTGCTCGCCAAGGCGCGGGTGATCGCCAGCGACGACGCCGATCTGCGCCAGCACGGCGTGGTACGCACCGGCACCCAGACGCTCACCGTCGAACTGCTCGACGGCGCGCAGCGCGGACAGCGCGCGCGCGTCACCAACGCGCTCACCGGCAAGCTCGAGTTCGACGAGTTCTACCGCCCCGGCGAGCGCTTGCTGGTCGAGTACCGTCTACGCGACGGCGAGATCGGCCTGGCCTATGCGCGCGGTCACTACCGTCTCGACCACCAACTGTTGCTGCTCGGGCTGTTCTGCGGTTTTCTCGTGCTGGTCGCCGGCTGGACCGGGGTCAAGGCGCTGCTCTCCTTCGTCTTCGCCGCACTGGCGCTGTGGAAGGTGCTGATCCCGCTGTTGCTGCGCGGGGCCGACCCCGTGCTGGTCGCCCTCGCGGTGGTCGCCGGGCTCACCGCCGCGGTCAGCCTGCTGATCGGCGGACTCAACCGCCGCGGCCTCACCGCCTGTCTCGGCGCGCTCGGCGGCCTGCTGCTCGCCTATGCGCTGGCGCGCATCTTCGCCACCGGCTTCGCTCTCCACGGCGTGGTGCGCCCCTTCACCGAGAACCTGCTCTATGCCGGGTTCGCCGGTCTCGACCTCACCGCGATCTTCCTCGCCGGGATCATCCTCGCCTGCTCGGGCGCGGTGATGGACCTGGCGATGGACATCGCCGCCGCGCTCGACGAGCTGCGCGCCAAGCGCCCCGATCTCGACGCGCGCGCGCTCTTCGTCTCCGGCATGGCGGTCGGCCGTTCGGTGGTCGGGACCATGACCACCACCCTGCTGCTGGCCTACTCCGGCGGCTACACCACCATGCTGATGGTGTTCATGAGCCAGGGGCTGGCGCTCTCCCAGGTGCTCAACATCCACTTCGTCGCCGCCGAGGTGCTCAACGTCATCGTCGGCAGCTTTGCCCTGGTCGCGGTCGCCCCCCTGACCGCACTCGCCGGCGCCCTGATCTATCGCCGCCCAGCACGCTGAAACGACCGATCGCGCGGCTGACGCGGCATCCATCATGTATTGCGGGTATCCTGCAGTGTCGGTGCACTCCTCCATGGAGTTGCACCCGCATTCGTCTGGTCTACACAGACATCGATCAGTCTCGACCCCTGTTATCCGCAATGCCATCACACGCCCAACCGGATCGCGATCATCTCGATACAGACAGCCCCGACGCGTCGTTGCTGACAGCGGTCGGCGTGCCGGTGCTGGTGCTCGACGACAGCCACCGCATCCACACCGCCAACCCGGCGGCAACGGCGCTGTTCGGTCGCGATCCCGTCGGTGAACACTGCTTCGCGCTGCTCGCCGGCGAGACGGCTGCGTGCGCCAACTGTCCGTCCACGCACGCGCACCCCACCTCGGCGCTGGCGCGCAACATTCGCGACGCGGAAGGTCGCGAGCACTACTTGAAGGAGTCACTGACCCACGGCCCGGACGGCCTGGTGCTCACCCTGGTCGACATCAGCCGCGAGATCGAGGCGCTCAGACGCGCCGATCTCGGTCGCAAGGAGGCCCAGGCCAAGCGCATCATCCTCGAGCGCCAGCACCGCGAGGCGCTGCTCGAGCAGCGCGGACTCAGCCAGCTCATCGATGATCTCCCCGATGCCCTGGTAGCCATCTCCTCGGACCACCGCATCCTGCGGCGCAATGCCGCCGCCCGTCAGTGGTTCGCCACGGGCGAGACGGCGGAGAGCTGCCACGGGCTGCTCGGCCATGACGCACCCTGTCCGGACTGCCCGGCCCACGGCGGCTTCCCCCTCGGCTCCACGTGCAAGACCAAGCACCGGCTCGGCGGTCGCTACTACACCGAGCAGCTGATCGACACCGGCGACGGCAACGGCCTGCTGCTGTTTCGCGACACCACCCGCGAGATCCGGCTGATCGAGGAGATCCGGGCACAGCGCGCCACCATCACCCGCAACAACGACATCCTCTCCGGACTGTTACGCCTGGAGTCACTGATGCGCCACGCCGCCACTCCCGTGGATGTCGCCGACGAGCTCCTGGCGCTGTTCATGTCGGCCTGCGGCAGCGAGGCCGTCGCGCTGCGCCTCGACGACGGCCCGAGCGACCCGATCCGCCGTGGCGACCCGCCAGCCGAGCCGAGCCCCGACCAGTCCCGGCTGGAGATCGTCGGCGGCGACGGCAGACGGGTCGGCGAGGTCTGGTGGCGACCGGGCACCATCGAGGGCGGCGATGAGCTCGCCAGCCTCTTCTTCGAACCCTTCGGCGCCTATCTGCACAACCGGCGGCTGATGCGCCAGCTCGAGGAAAAGGCCAGCACCGATGCACTCACCGGCGTATACAATCGGGATTATCTGCATGCCGCGCTGGAGACGGCGCGGCATGATCATGCAACCAGGGCCATACCACATGCCCTAGTACTGGCCGACGTCAACCGACTCAAGCAGGCCAACGACCGCTACGGACACGAGGCCGGTGATCGGCTGATACTGGCCGTCTCCGAGCGGATCACCCAGGCGGTACGCGACTGCGACCTCGTCGCCCGGACCGGCGGCGACGAATTCGTGATTCTGCTCCCCGGATCCACCGAGACCGAGGCCGAGGCCCTGGTCGACCATCTCCAGCGGAACGTGTTCTCCGGGGCCAGCATCGAGGTTGCCCCGCACGAGCATTTCCCGGTCAGCCTCAGCCTCGGTGCCTGCGGGACCGATCGCACCCCGCCGGAGTCGCTGCTCAAGACCGCCGACGCACGCATGTATGCCGCCAAGGCGGCCTTCTACAAAGATCACAAATACAACAGATAGCTGCGATCGTATCGTCGCGAGGGACCCATGGCAGAGCCGCAGAACATCGACAAGAACATCGCCTCACTGGTCAAGGCCACAGAATCCATCCTCAACGGCGAATACGAGCGTCTCGACATCGATATCGACGCCGAGGGCATGCTCTCGGTGCTGGCGCAGAAGATCAACGCGCTGGTGGTCAACATGAAGAGCGCCGAGACCCCGCTGACCAACGCCGGCGAACAGGCGCCAAACGCCGTCAGTCACGCGCGCAACGTGATCGAACTGATGTCGCAGTCCACCGGCCAGGTACTCGACAACGCCGACCGGCTCTCCCAGGAGATCGAGAGCCTCGAGGGGCAGCTGCGGGGCGATACCGCCTCGGCCCCCGAGCACGAGCAGCGTCTCAGCCAGATCAAGCACCACCTGTTCGACATCGTCGCCTCGCAGTCCTACCAGGACGTCGCCCGACAGCGCATGGAACAACTGGTCGAAGACCTCGACCAGATCCGCGACTGGCTCGTTGAGGTGCTGGTGATCCTCAACATCCAGCAAAACAGCTCGATCGAGAACGTCGAGCAGAAGGCCCAGCTGCTGCGCGAGGTCAACGGGTCGAGCACCCCGGAGGCACTCAAGCAGGATCTGGTCGACGACCTGCTCTCCGAGTTCGGTTTCTAGGCCCCGTTCCTGCATCGAGCGAGCCCCGCCGACACGATCGATCAGGCGCTGCGAGGCACGGCCGCCCCCGGTCCCACTGATGCGTGCGGGCGCGCGAGGCCGGCTTGATCCATCCTGGCCCCGCACCGACACTCACGGCGATGCGTCTCGACGACGCCAGCGAGTGGCGTACATCGGGGGCCGCCCCGCTCGGCGATGCGCCACCAGCCCCCCCCAGCCGCAGGAGCCATCGATGCCACTGAGATCAATCGACCCCGCAACCGGCGCCCTCCACGCCACCCTGGAGCCGGCCACCGCCGCGATGCTCGAGCAGGCGCTCGCCAGCGCGAGCCGCGCTGCCGGCCCGTGGGGCACCCAGCCACTCGCCACACGCGTGACACTGCTGCGCGCCCTGGCCGAAGGGTTGCGCGCCGAGCGCGCCCGGCTCGCCCGACTGATCACCGACGAGATGGGCAAGCTCATCGCCGAGGCCGAGGCCGAGATCGACAAATGCGCACTGGTCTGCGACTACTACGCCGAGCACGCCGCGACCCAGCTCGCCGACATCCCGCTCGCGTCCGACGCCAGCCGCAGCCTGCTCGCCCACCAGCCGCTCGGCGTGGTACTGGCGGTGATGCCCTGGAACTTCCCCTTCTGGCAGGTCTTTCGCTGCGCTGCCCCGGCGCTGGCCGCGGGCAACGTGGTGCTGCTCAAGCACGCATCCAACGTGCCGCGCTGCGCGCTGGCGATCGCCGACCTGTTCGCCGCCGTCGATGCCCCCGAGGGCGTGTTCCAGACCCTGCTGATCGATGCCGAGACCGCCGAGCAGGTGGTCGCCGACCCACGGGTGCGCGCCGTCAGCCTCACCGGCAGCGAGCGCGCCGGACGCCGGGTGGCGGGGATCGCCGGGGCCAACCTCAAGAAGAGCCTGCTCGAGCTCGGCGGCGCCGATGCCTGCGTGATCCTCGAGGATGCCGACCTCGAGCGCGCCGCCGAGATCGGTGCCCGCTCGCGCTTCATCAACGCCGGACAGAGCTGTATCGCTGCCAAGCGCTTCATCGTCGTCGAGGCGGTGGCCGATGACTTCGTCGCGCGGCTCCAGTCCCAGGTCGAGGCGCTGGTGCCGGGGGACCCCCGCGACCCCGACACCACGCTTGCGCCACTGGCCCGCAAGGACCTGCGCGAGACCCTGCACCAGCAGGTCGAGCAGAGTCGCGCCGCCGGCGCCGAGCTGCGCTGCGGCGGACAACCGTTACCGGGAGCGGGGTGGTTCTATGCGCCGACCCTGCTCGACCGGGTCGGACCGGGGATGCCCGCTTACGAGGACGAGCTGTTCGGACCGGTGGCGACGGTGATCCGGGTGGCCGACGAGACCGAGGCGCTGCGTGTGGCCAACGATACCCGCTTCGGGCTCGGCGGCAGCGTGTGGAGCACCGACATCGCGCGCGCCGAGCGCTTTGCGCGTGCCATGGCCTGCGGCGCGGTCTTCGTCAACGGACTGGTGAAGAGCGATCCGCGCCTGCCCTTCGGCGGGATCAAGGACTCGGGCTATGGTCGTGAACTCGGCGCGCCCGGCATCGCCGAGTTCCTCAATCTCAAGACCCTGTGGATCGGTTGAGCCCGGGGTCGGCTAGGCCGCCCGCATGCGCTCGGCGGCCAGGCTGACCACCGGCTCATCGCCCATCACCTCGGCCTGGTAGAAGGTGTGCCTGGGGATGACCACCAGGTCGCCGGGGCCGAGCACCAGGCTGCGCTCGCCGATCCCGACCCGCATCCGACCGCAGATGACGCCATCGATATGATCGATGCCGTGGTCATGGTCGGGGAGGAAGGTTCCGGGGGGATAGATGTCGAGTCGGGTCTGGAAACCGCGAGCCTCGAGCTTGCGTCGCATGCTCGCCTCGGTGAGCGCGCCGTCGCGCCGGGCATGCCAGTGTTCGATCTGCATGATGTGCCCTCCTGTGCCAGGATGACGGGGCGGTGACAGCAGCCCCTACCGTCACCTTAGCCGAGCCATCCTCCTTTGCAAGACGGCCCATCCGGCGGACCTTCACCCCCGTCGCACGCTTCAGTCGGGATCGCCCCCCGAGGTCTCGGTCAACGACAGCCGCATCGCGCAACGACGCTCCGGCGCCAGACCGTGCTCGGCCTCTTGACGCAGCACCGCGCACAGCCGCGACCCGAGCTGGTCCTCCTCCAGGACCCGGAACCCCAGGGTGGCGTAGAAGGGGGCGTTCCAACCGAGATCGCGGAAGGTGGTCAGGGTGAGCGCGTGGTAGTGACGCGAACGCGCCCAGGCGATCGCCGTCCGCACCAACCCCCGACCACCGCCGCGACGCTGCTGCGCCAGCCGGACCGCCAGCTGGCTGAGATGCAGGGTTCGCCCCACCGGCTCGGCACAGAGAAAGCCCCAGGGAGCGGGGTCGGCGCCATCTCCGACCACCCAGGAGGTCCCTGCCCGGACCGCCTCCAGGTGCGCTGCGACCGGCAAGACCCGATCATCGGCGATCCAGGCCAGCTCGGGGACGGTCCTGAACAACGCACCGGCAGAGCGCTCGATCCCGGGCAGCACCTCGACCTCATCGCGCCGCGTCGGTCTCACCCAGAGGTCCCCCATCCTCAATGACGTGCCCGCTGGCGCAGTCGGGCCTGACGGGCACGGATGGTGGCGCGGCGGGTCGCGCGCCACAGACCACGCACCCCGAGCGCAAAACAGGCCGCGCCGAACAGGGTCAGGGACTGCTCGGTCCAGTGCAGCGACACCGGCTTGGGTTCGGTGATGGCCAGCGAGGGCAGGATCAGCACCACCGCCAGATCGACCGCGAGCAGCAGCCCCACCCCCCAGCGTCGCAGCCGCAACGCCGCCGTCAGCAGCAGAGCGCTCAACGCCAGCTTAGCGATCGAGGCCAGCGTCAGCAGCGGCAGGAACCAGCCACGTGCGATCCCCAGCAGCTCGACCCGCGCCGCGGCGACGGCGGCAACCAGCGCCAGCACCCCCAGGACCAGCCGCCAGGGATGTCGCAATGGCGGTCGCACCGTCGACCACAGCGCCACCGCCAGCAACGCGAACCCCGGCCCCAACAAGGGAAAGAGCGCCGCAGCCAGCCAAGGGATGTCCATCCCCAGGGTCACCACCAGCAGTTTCCAGCTCGCCTTGACCACCCCCGCGGCAAAGACCAGCACGGCACCGAGCCGGACCATGGCCAGCTGCGTGTCGTCGCGATCGCGGACATAGCCGGTCAGCCACCACAGGGCCAGACCGGTGACGGCCACGGGCAGCAGGTTGTAGAGCGCAAGGGCGAGAGAGAAATCGTACATCCAGGTATCCACCGCTTGAAATCATGGTTATTGCACCATGATCCGGCCTCGATCGCACCGTTCAGGATTCACGAAAACCAACAGGGATCCAGACAGCAGCCCCTGACATCACGGACCGACGACAGGGTTTAGAATATGCGCCCTGCCCGCACAAGCCGAGAGCATCGATCTTGAACCCACTGAAACGACTCGCCTCGCAGACCGCCATCTACGGCGTCAGCAGCGTCCTCGGGCGCTTTCTCAACTATCTGCTGGTGCCATTGCTGACCTACAGCTTCGCGCCCCAGTCCTACGGCGTGGTCGCTGAATTCTACGCCTACATGGGCTTTCTCGCGGTGGTGCTCACCTTCGGGCTGGAGACCGGCTACTTCCGCTTCCGCAACGGCGACACCTGGGCACCCGAACGGGTCTATGGCACCGTGGTACAGACCCTGCTCGTCGGCAACCTGCTGTTTCTGCTCGGCGCGCTGTTGGTGAGTGAGCCACTGGCGGCGCTGCTGCGCCATCCCGAACACCCCGAGTACATCTGGTGGTGCGCGGCCATCCTCGCCACCGACGCGCTCGGCGCCGCGGCCTTCGCGCGACTGCGCGCCGAGGAGCGTGCGGCGCGCTTCGCCGCGATCAAGCTGCTCGAGATCGGCGCCAATATCGGGCTGACGGTGTTCTTCATCGGTCTCTGTCGCCCCGCCTTCGAGCAGGACCCCAACTCGTTCCTGGGGGCGCTGTGGGACCCGGCGATCGGCATCGGCTACGTCTTCATCGCCAACCTCATCGCCAGCCTGCTCAAGCTCGGGTTACTCGTACCACAGCTGCGCGACGGGCTCGGTGGATTCCAGGGGGACCTGTTCCGCCGCCTGATCCGCTACTCGGCGCCGATGGTGGTGATCGGGCTGGCGGGGATCGTCAACGAGATGCTCGACCGTGCCGCGCTCAAGTACTTGCTGCCCTATGACGACGCCACCAACCTCGCCCAGCTCGGCATCTACAGCGCCTGCTACAAGCTCTCGATCCTGATGGCGCTGTTCATCCAGGCCTTTCGCTATGCCGGCGAACCCTTCTTCTTCGCCTACGCCCGCGAGCGCGACGCCCGCGCAGTCTACGCCCTGGTGCTCAACTGGTTCGTGATCTGCTGCGTCTTCATCTTCCTGATGGTATCGCTGTTCCTGGAGCTGTTCGGCTATTTCGTCGGTCCAGAATACCGCGCCGGACTCGGTGTGGTCCCGGTGCTGCTGATCGCCGGTATGCTGCTCGGGGTCTATGTCAATCTCTCGATCTGGTACAAGCTCACCGATCGCACCCTGCTCGGCGCCGGGGTATCGCTGATCGGCGCCGCGATCACGGTGGTGCTGCTGTGGTGGTGGGTGCCGATTCACGGCTATGTCGGCGCGGCCTGGGCGCACCTGGTGTGTTACGCGAGCATGGTGGCGCTGTCCTATCTGCTCGGACGGCGTTACTACCCGGTGCCCTACGAGGTCGGGCGGGTACTCGGCTATCTCGCCTTCGGCATCGGGCTCTATCTGCTCGGCGAATGGCTGACCGAGACGCGGGGCTGGTCGTCGGTGGCGGTGGGCGCAGCCATCTTGGCGGGATTCATCGCGGTGGTGGCGGCGACCGATGGCCGCCGCCTGCTGCGCCGGACGGCACGGGCCTGAAGGCCCGGCAACCCGTCCGGCTGAGGCGGGATCAGAACTCCTCTTCGCCGCCGAAGTCGTCGAAGAAGGCGCCCTCGTCCTCGGGCATCGCCTCCATCGGGTCCTGCATCATCTCCGGCTCCATCGGCACCTCCGGCTCGGCGGGGATATCGGCGGCCTCGGCGTCGTCGGCGAACATGCCGGCGATGGCGTTACCGAGCAGCACGCCACCGGCCACGCCCATCGCGGTCTGCGCCGCGCCGGCGAGGAAGCCGCCGCCACCGGCCTGGCCCTGCTGGAAGGGGGCCGCGCCCTGGCCCTGCGGCTGCGCGCCACGCCCGGCGCCCCAGCCACCACCGCTCGACTGACGCGGCTGACGGGCAGGCGCCTGCTGCTGTTGCTGCGCGCCGCCGCCGAACAGGCCGCCGAGGAAACCACCGCCGCTCTGCTGCGGACGCTCGGCGAGCTGCTTCTCGAGCTCCTCGACGCGCCCCTGCAGGTTCTGCAGGGCATGCTCCTGCACCAGCACCGCCTGGGCCATCAGATAGGGAGCCGCCGGCTGACGGGCGATCATGTCCTGAATCAGCTTCTCCGCCTCGGGGTCACGCTGGCCGGACTGGGTCTCGGCCTGCTGCAGGCGCTGAAACAGACCCTCGATCGCGGATTGGTCCTGTGCATTCATCTTGCGGATTACCTCGTGATGTTCATTCGGTGGTCACGCACCGTCGCACGACGGTGTCTTCCACTGCCAGTGACAACAGAGTGTAAGACAAGGTTTCGATCAATATAATTCGAATCTTTTCTAGATCAGAGTTCGAAAAAACCGAACTGAAGGCGATGCGCGGCAGCAATTACAAGCACCTCTATTACTTCTGGATGGTCGCCAAGGAGGGTGGCGTGGTCCGCGCCGCCGAGGCGCTGCACCTCACCCCGCAGACCATCAGCGGCCAGCTGCGGGTGCTCGAGGAGCAGCTCGGCACCCGACTGTTCGACCGGCGCGGACGCGGGCTGACGCTGACCGAGACCGGGCGGCTGGCGTTCAACTTCGCCGACGAGATCTTCCGTCTCGGCGCGGAGATGGAGGAGGCGCTGCAGGGGCGGACCAGCGGCCGACCGCTGCAGTTCACCGTCGGGGTGGTCGACGTGGTGCCGAAGATGGTCGCCTACCGGCTGCTGGAGCCGGCGCTGCACCTGGCCGAGCCGGTGCGTATCCACTGTCGCGAGGGCAAGCTCGAGGCCCTGCTCGCCGATATCGCGGTGCACAAGCTCGACATGGTGCTCGCCGACACCCCGCTGGCCGGAGCGCTCAATGTCCGCGCCTTCAACCATCCGCTTGGCGAGTGCGGCATCACCTTCTTCGCCGCCCCGGCGCTCGCCGCGCGCTATCGCGCGGGCTTCCCGCAGTCACTGCACCAGGCGCCGATGCTGGTCCCGGCGCTCAACACCGCGCTGCGCGGCGCGCTGATGCAGTGGCTCGACCAGCTCGACATCCGCCCGCGGATCGTCGGCGAGTTCGAGGACCGAGCGCTGATGCAGGCCTTCGGCCAGGCCGGGGTCGGGGTCTTCGTCTCGCCCAGCGTGATCGCCGAGGAGACCCGGCGCCAGCACGGAGTCGAGACGATCGGCGCGACCGAGGCGGTGCGCGAGCGCTACTACGCGATCTCCGCCGAGCGCCGCCTGCGCCACCCCGCCGTCGTCGCCGTCAGCCAGGCCGCACGACTGGAACTCTTCCAGGCGGAGACCGAGGGCGGCGGAGGCCAGCCGCCAAAAGGTTGAACCGCAAAGGTCGAACCGCAAAGTCACAAAGGACGCCAAGGGGGAGGAAAGTCTTCAGCTCCGAGTGAGAGCAAAGCACAGCGTACCCACCGGAGGTGAGCGGCGAGGTTCGTCGGTAGGCGTCGACGTCGATGTCGCCGCCAACCCGGCACACGACCGTTCTTTCCTTCGCGATCTTTGCGGCTTTGCGGTTCGACGCTCTCCTGCGCTCATCCGACTGGCGACTGACCAGCGTTCCCCGGATAATGCCCCGGTTTCCGCTGACCGTATTGACCGAGACCCCGCATGTCCGACCCGATCCGTTCGTCCCGCACTGGTCACCTGCGCGCGCTGCCCTTGCTGCCACTGCTCTGGGGGGCCGGAGGCGCCCGAGCGCAGTCCCCCGCGACGCTCAGCGCCGAGGCCGGCGAGCTGTTCGACCAGGGCTTCTTTCTCACCCTGGGCTTCTCCTTCATGGTCGGGCTGGCGCTCGGTTTCGCGCTCAAGTTCGCCTTCAAGGTGGCACTGGTGGTGGGCGGGGTGATCCTGATCGCCCTGGTCGGGCTGCAATCGATCGGCGTGGTGGAGATCAACTGGGCCGGGCTCGAGGGGCACTATGACACCTGGAGCGCCTGGACCAGCGCACATGCCCAGGCGCTCTTCGATCTGGTCGCGGCCAACCTCTCCGGCACCGCCGCCTTCCTCGCCGGACTCGCCGCCGGGCTCAAGCTCTGAAGCAGCGCTCTCCCGCCCTCGCCCGAGCGTGACGATTCAGGGGCTCACGCCGGGCGCTCGAACAGATAGTGCCCGACGTACCACTCCTGACCATCGCGGAAGGCGAACAGCTCGGCACAGGCCATGAAGAACAGCCGCCAACGCCGCCACCACAGCGGCGCGTCCGCCACCCCGTAGGTCTGCTCGAGCAGCGGCCAGACCTGCTCGCGCGCGCCATCCATGCGCGCCAGCCAGGCCTCCAGGGTGTGGGCATAGTGCAGCCCGTTCCAGCGCCAGCGATCGATCAGGCGCAGCCGGTCCTGAAAGGACAGCGGCAGGTCGTCGCTCGGCATCAGCCCGCCGGCGAAGAAGTAATGGCTCATCCAGTCGCTCGGACCGTCGTCCTCGAAGAAGTAAGGGTGGTGGCGGTGACAGAAGATGTGCATCAGCATCCGCCCGCCCGGGTGCAACCAGTCGTGGATGCGTCCGAGCAGGCGACGATGGTTGCGCATGTGCTCGAACATTTCCAGCGAGACCACGCGGTCATAGCGCCCGTCGGGTTGGAAGTCGTTCATGTCGGCGGTGATCACCTCGAGCCCGTCGAGCCCGAGCCGATCGCGCTCGGCCTCGATGAAGCGGCGCTGCGCGTGTGAGTTGGAGACGGCGGTAATGCGACAGCCCGGCAGGTGCTCGGCCAGATAGAGGCTGAAGGCACCCCAACCACAGCCGAGCTCGAGCACGCGCTGACCGTCACGGATGCCGGCGCGCTCCAGGGTCGTGGCGAGCGACGCCTCCTCGGCCCGCTCGAGCCGGTCGACGCCCTCCGGCCAGTAGCAGCAGCTGTACTTGCGCCGTGGTCCGAGCACGGTGGCAAAGAAGGCCGCCGGCAGCTCGTAATGCTGCTCGTTGGCGCGTTGCGGCACCTCGGCGACGGCCGAGTCATCCATCCGCGCGATCAGCGCCTGCTGTTGCGCCAGGGCCGCTTCGCAGTCGTCCTGCGGCAGGCTCGCCAGGCGCTGACGCAGCAGCGCGCGAATACCACCGCGCGTCACCCCGTCCGGCACCAGCCCCTGCTCGACCCAACGAATCGCCGTCGCTGTGGCATTGAACATCCACGCCTCCCCACCCGGATTTTTCCGACCATTTCGGTGAGATATCGGCGTGAGCGCCGAACAACAAGCCCCGGCGCCCGATCAGCCGCGCAGGATACGACCGCTGGCGGCGTCGCGAATGGTCGATGGGCGGTCGGCGCCGCAGCAGGCGCCATAGAGGAGGTAGTCGGGAGCGTCGCCGGCGAGCGCCAGACGCAACGCCCGCGCGGTTGTGGCCGGCGGACGGTCGGCACGGTTGGCGCTGGTCGAGACGATGGCACCGCCATAGGCACGGCACAGCGCCGCGGCCAGCGGATGGGCAGTGACCCGCACCGCCAGGGTGGAGAAGCGACCGGTGAGCCAGTCGGGGGTGCTCGGGCGCGCCGGCAGCAACCAGGTGTTGGGTCCGGGCCAGCTCGCCCAGACCTCGGCCATGCGCGCGGTATCGAGCGACTCGACCTCGACATAGGGGGCGAGCTGGGCGTAGTCGGCGGCGATCAGGATCAGTCCCTTGGCCGGATCGCGCTGCTTGATCTCGAGGATGCGTGAGACCGCGACGGCATCGCGCGGATCGCAGCCGAGCCCGTAGACGGCCTCGGTGGGATAGCCCACCACCGCGCCGGCGCGCAGCCAGGCGGCGGCGAGTCGCACCCGATGACGCTGGGCGGGGCCGAGCACCGTGCTCACCCGCCCTCGTCCTCGCCGCCGGGCTGCTCGACCGGGGCACGATAGCCGCACTCCTTCTGCGGACAGACCTTGGAGGCGCCCTTGGTCTTGGTCACCTTGAGGGTGAGCACCGGCCAGCCACAGCGCGGACAGGGCTCATCGAGCGGCTGGTCCCAGACCGCATAGTCGCACTTGGGATAGGTCGAGCAGGAGTAGAAGATCTTGCCACGGCGCGACTTCTTCTTCTGCAGGGTGCCCTTGCCGCACTTGGGACAGGGCACGCCGGTGTCCTCGGGTTTCTCCAGCGGCTCGATATGACGGCACTTGGGGTAGGCGCTGCAGCCGATGAACTTGCCATAGCGCCCGCGCTTGATCTCCAGCGGTGAGCCGCACTCGGGACAGCTGCGCCCCTCGACCACTTCGGGGGCCTCGGCCTCGCCCTGATCGGGGTTGAGGTCGCGGGTATAGTCGCAGTCGGGATAGTTGGTGCAGCCGATGAAGCGACCGTTGCGACCGAGCCGGATCGAGAGCTGACCGCCGCACTTGGGGCAGACCTCGTCGATACGCTCCTGGGTGACGTCGCTGCGCTTGACGTTGGCCTGGGTGTGGTCGACCTGCTCCTTGAAGGGCTGCCAGAAGCGCTCGAGCAGCGGGATCCAGTCGACCTCGCCGCGCGAGATGGCATCGAGGTCGTCCTCGAGCCGGGCGGTGAAGTCGTAGTCGACATAGGAGGTGAAGTACTCGGTGAGGAAGCGGTTGACCACCCGACCGACGTCGGTCGGCAGGAAGCGCTTCTTGTCGAGCACCACGTACTCGCGATCCTGCAGCGTGGAGATGATGGTGGCATAGGTCGAGGGGCGACCGATGCCGAACTCCTCCAGCGCCTTGACCAGCGAGGCCTCGGTGTAGCGCGGCGGCGGCTCGGTGAAATGCTGTTCAGGGCGGATCCCGAGCAGGGTCACGTGATCGCCCTCGTTCATCTCCGGGAGCATCCGCTCCTCGTCGTCGTCCCCGCCCTTGGCATCGTCGCGCCCCTCGAGATAGACCCGCATGAAGCCCGGCTCGGCGACCATCGAGCCGGTGGCGCGGAACAGGTTGCCATCACCGGCGCTGAGATCGACCGCCACCTGGTTGATCAGCGCATGGGCCATCTGGCAGGCCAGGGTGCGTTTCCAGATCAGCTCATAGAGGCGCTGCTGCTCCTGGTTGAGATAGGGCTTGAGCGAGGCCGGGTCGCGCAGCACCGAGGTCGGGCGCACCGCCTCGTGGGCCTCCTGGGCGTTCTTCGACTTGGTCTTGAAGAAGCGCGGCTGCGGCGGCAGGTGATCGGCGCCGTAGCGATCGGCGACGCACTGGCGGATCTCCTCGAGCGCCTCCTGAGCGAGGTTGACCGAGTCGGTGCGCATGTAGGTGATCAGACCGACGGCGCCGGCGCCGACATCGACACCCTCGTAAAGCTGCTGAGCCACGCGCATGGTGCGCTGGGCGGTGAAGCCGAGCTTGCGCGCGGCCTCCTGCTGCAACGTCGAGGTGGTGAAGGGCGGGGCCGGATGACGCTTGCGCTGCTTGCGCTTGACCGACTCGACCACCAGGGTGCCGGCGGCGGCCTGCTCGAGCTGCTGGCGTACCGTCTCGGCACGCTCGCCGTCGGTGATCGAGAACTGTTCGAGCTTGACCCCATCGAGCTGGATCAGCTTGGCGACGAAACGCTTGGCGTCCCTGTCGAGATCGGCCTCGATGCTCCAGTACTCCTGGCGCTCGAAGCGCTCGATCTCGGACTCGCGCTCGCAGATCAGCCGCAGCGCCGGGCTCTGCACCCGCCCCGCCGAGAGACCACGACGGATCTTCTTCCACAGCAAGGGGGACAGATTGAAGCCGACCAGATAGTCGAGCGCACGCCGTGCCTGCTGCGCGTTGACCATGTCGAGCGAGAGTTCGCGCGGATTGGCCACCGCCTCCTGCACCGCGCGCTTGGTGATCTCGTTGAACACCACGCGGTGCACCGCCCGCTCGCCGAGCTGGCGGCGCCCCTTGAGCAGCTCGAAGAGATGCCAGGAGATCGCCTCGCCCTCGCGATCGGGGTCGGTGGCCAGATACAGCGCATCGGCCCCCTTGAGCTTCTTGGCGATGGTCTGGACGTGTTTCTCGTTGCGCTCGATCACCTGGTACTTCATCGCGAAGCCATGCTCGGGATCGACCGCCCCCTCCTTGGGCACCAGATCGCGGACATGGCCGTAGGAGGCGACCACGTCGAAGTCCGGGCCGAGGTATTTCTTGATGGTCTTTGCCTTCGCAGGTGATTCGACGATAACGAGATTCATCTGTGGTCTTGGTCGGCCATGTGGGTGTGACTGAAGCCTGCCGGGATACAGGTCATCGGGTCAAGGTGGTGGAGGTGACACCGCCACTGCCGCGCAGGAGCACGACGGGACGGCGCAGACGGACACGGGCGGCGCGGAGAGCCTCCGACGCAGGGGCCAGGTCCGGCGCGGAATGCGGGCAGTTTAGCGGTGCGCTCGGAGTCCCCACAAGGGGGCCAGAGCGCACGCGGCGATCGGCACCGGGTCCGATCCGGTGCGCTGATCCTCAGTGTAGGTAGGCCTGCCCCCCATCGTAGACCATCTCCTCCATCTGACTGAAGGCGTCCTCCTGACCGGGTCGGTTCAGCAACACCAGCAGCACCACCCACTTGACCTCATCGGCCGTCACCTGCGGCAGATGGGTCGCCAAGAGACGGTCGATCACCAGCTCCCGGCCGAGCGGGTCGAGGATCCCGTTCTGCTCCAGCGCCAGCAGGAAGCCGCGCGCCTCGGCACTGAGCTTGACACACTCCTGCTCGGCATAGACACGGAGCGAACCGGCCGCGTGGCCCAGGTCCTGCGGAGCATACTGCGGGGCCTCGACCTCGTCGGCCAACTCGTCGAGCCAGCGCAGCGCCTGCTCGATCTCGTCGCTGTTGAAGCCTGCCTCGGAAAGTTCATCCTCGAGCACGTGCGAGTCGATGGGGGCGCGCTCCCCACCGTCCATATAATTCTCGTAGAGATAGATCAGAACATCGACCATGTTTTCGAACATCAGCCAACCTCGTGGGCGGCGCCAGCCGGGCGACTGGCGGGAAGCGGCGCCTGGATGCGCCCTGGGGGTCGTCACTGGCCTCGCGACGCGTCGCTTATACGGACGGCGGCGCGTCACCGCGCTCGGCGACGCCGCGACGACAATAGCGACCACCCGGCAGCGATGATACATGAGCGTCCAGTTCCAGGACCAACAAGGTCGAGAGGATCTGCTGTGCCGGCAATCCGGTGCGGGCGCTCAGCTCGTCCGGGGCGACCGGATCCTCACCCATCGCCTCGAGCACCCGCGTGGCGGTGTCATCCAGCCCGTTCGGGGTGGCCGGTCCCGGCTGCGCCCCGGCGGGCACCGGATCGATCAGCGCACGCAGCTGGGGCGCGAGTTCGACGAGCACCTCCTGGGCCTCCTCGACCAGCCGCGCGCCATCGCGGATCAGCGCGTGACAGCCGCGCGCCAGCGGGTTGCGCACCGAGCCCGGCACCGCGAACACCTCGCGCCCCTGCTCGAGGGCGAGTCGCGCGGTGATCAGCGAACCGCTCTTGAGCGCCGCTTCGGTGACCAGCACGCCCAGCGACAGACCGCTGATCAGACGATTGCGCCTGGGGAAGTTGCGCGCCAGCGGCTCGACCCCGGGCGGGAACTCGCTGACCAGGGCGCCGTTGGCGGCGATGCGGTGGGCCAGCTCGCGATGCGCGGCCGGATAGACCCGGTCCGGCCCGGTGCCGAGCACCGCGATGGTGCGCCCGCGCTCGAGCGCACCGAGATGGGCGGCGGCATCGACCCCGCTGGCCAGCCCGCTGGTCACCACCAACCCGTAACCGGCCAGCTCGCGCGCGAAGGCATGGGTGAGTTCGGCGCCGCCCGGGGTCGGGTTGCGGCTGCCGACGACGGCGACCTGGGGTTCGGCGAGCAGTGTCGGATCGCCGCGTACGTAGAGCAGCGGCGGGGCGTCGTCGAGCTGGGCGAGACGCCGCGGATAGCGCGGATCGTTGCGGGTGAGCACCCAGGCCCCCGGCTGCTCGACCCAGTGCAGCACCCGCTCGATCGGCTCGCGCGCCGGACTGGCGAGTGCCGCGACCGTCTCCGGGCGCAGCCCGGCGGCGGTGAGCTGGCGCGCGGGCTGGGCGAGGATCGCCTCCGCATCGCCGTAGCGCTCGAGCAACTGGGCGGCAGTCCGCGGACCGATCCCGGGGGCATTGACCAGGGCCAGCCAGGGCTCGAGCGCCTCGTGCCTCAACGCCACCTCGCTCAGGCCGGCGGCGGGGCGACCCGGTCGCCGACCGCCATGGCGCGGTAGGCCTCGAGCACCAGCGCAAAGCTAACCCGATCGAAGACGCGGAACACCATCAACACGCCCGCCCGTTCATAGGGTCGGAGATAGGTGTCGCGGTCACGACGCATGTCGGCGTGCAGCGGCATGCCGTCCTCTCCGGGCGGATCGGCGCGCCACCCCTCGAAGGAGAAGTCACCGAACCAGAAATCGCTGTCGAGCGGGGAGTCGTCGCGCCAGTTCCAGTCGAAGCCGCCCCGACGCACCTGATCCGGCGCCGTCTCGCCGCCGATGAAGACCTCGAACACATGGCCTGCCTCGATACCGTCACGCTCCCCCTTGTTCAGGATCACGACATCGAACTGACCGATCTGCGACACCCCCTTGAGCACCGAGAGGATGCGCCCACGGACCCCGGCGGGGCCTGGCTCGGGATAGAAGTTCTCGAGCGAGCGCTCCTGCTCGGCCGGGATCACCCGGTCGCCGATCGCGACCTCCCGCTCGGCGCGGGCGATACGCAGCTTGGCCGGGTCGCCCGGGCGCTCGAGCGCGGCGGTGGCGACGAACTCGACCTCGTAGCCGAGCAGCTCATTGGAGTCGGGGTCGCGCAGCGCCTTGCCCGGGCGCACCACCTGGTAGCGCGAGGAGTCGGTCTGGGCGAGCCGGCGCACATAGATCGAGTCGAAGGTGCCGACGACGAGGTGCTCGTCGGGGAAGCCGACCACGTAGGGCGCGCGCTCGACCTGATCGGAGTCGGCCACCAGCGGCTGGGTGAGGAAGGGGGCGATCGAGGCGATCGGGATCACCGGCACGGCATCCTCGAGCGAGGTCACGCGGGCCTGGGGCGAGCGCTTGACCACGCGCATCCCGTCCTGATAGCCGAGGGTCCGGTCACCGCCCCCGCGGGTCAGCTGCAACTGCGCCGCGCCGTTGACCTCGACGAGTTCGAGCAGGTCGCCGGGGTAGATCAGATCGGGGTTGGTGATCCCGGGGTTGGCGCGCCACAGCGCATGCCAGCGCCAGGGGTCGCGGAGGAAGCGCCCGGCGATGTCCCACAGGGTGTCGCCCGAGCGCACCACGTAGCGGGCGGGGGCATCGGGGGCAAGCGTCACCTCGGCGCGTGTCGGCGCGGGGACAAGGAGCACGAGCAACAGCGGTGCCAGCACACGAAGCGAGCGGGGAGCGCGCATGGACCCTCCGTGACGGTCGAAACGGGATTCACCCGCCCCCAATACGGGGTATAGTATTGATTCCGATAGTAGCGCAGTCCAGGCGCCCTCTTCCACTCGCGGACCTGACACTCAACGAACCATGGCCATGCTCGAAATCCTCACCTTCCCCGATCCCCGGCTGCGCAAGGCAGCAAAACCGGTCGACCAGGTCGACGATGCCGTGCGTCGGCTGATCGACGACATGCTCGAGACCATGTACGCCGCTCCGGGAATCGGACTCGCCGCCACCCAGGTCAATGTTCACAAGCGCATCGTGGTGATCGACATCTCCGAGGATCATGACCAGCCGCTGTGTCTGATCAACCCGGAGATCCTCGAGCGCGAGGGTGAGGAGCAGATGGAGGAAGGCTGCCTGTCGGTGCCCGGGTTCTACGAACCGGTCATCCGTGCAGAGCGGGTCCGGATCAAGGCGCTCGACCGCGACGGCAAACCCTTCACCCTCGCGGCCGAGGGCCTGCTGGCGGTGTGCATCCAGCACGAACTCGACCATCTCGACGGCAAGCTGTTCGTCGATCATATCTCCACGCTCAAGCGCCAGCGCATCCGCCGCAAGCTCGAGAAGGTCAGCAAGCGCCACCACGGTGCCGCCGAGACGGCGCACCGGACCGCGATCTGATGCCGACGTCCCCAGCCGTCGCCTCGACATCAACCCAGACCCAGACCGATTCTCCCATGCGTGCACTGCGAATCATCTTCGCCGGAACGCCCGACTTCGCCTGTCCGAGCCTCGCCGCGCTGATCGCCGCGGGCCACCAGGTGGTCGGCGTCTACACCCAGCCCGATCGCCCCGCCGGACGCGGGCGCAAGCTCCAGGCCAGCCCGGTCAAACAGCTCGCGCTCGAACACGCGATCCCCGTCCATCAGCCCCAGAGCCTCAAGCGCGACCCGGCGGCGGTCGCCGAGCTGGCCGCGCTCGAGGCCGACCTGATGGTGGTGGTCGCCTACGGCCTGCTGCTGCCCCAAGCGGTGCTCGATGCGCCGCGCCTGGGCTGCGTCAATGTCCACGCCTCGCTGCTGCCGCGCTGGCGCGGCGCAGCGCCGATCCAGCGCGCGGTGCTCGCCGGCGACCCCACCAGTGGGGTCTGCATCATGCAGATGGAAGCCGGACTCGACACCGGCCCGGTCTACCATCGGCTCGAGACCACGCTCGCCGCCGACGAGACCGGCGGCAGCCTCCACGACCGGCTCGCCGAACTCGGCGCGCGCGCCCTGGTCGAGGCCCTGCCCGGGATCGCCGACGGCAGCCGCCCGGCGGAGACCCAGGAGGATGCCGCCGCGACCTATGCCCACAAGCTCACCAAGGACGAGGCGCTGATCGACTGGAGCGCCCCGGCCGTGGCGATCGAGCGTCAGGTCCGCGCCTTCGATCCCTGGCCGGTCGCCCATACCCGGCTCGATGACGAGCAGCTCAGGGTCTGGGGCGCCCGCGCGCTGGATGAGGCCACCACCGCCGAACCCGGTCGCGTCGTCGGCGCCGACAAGCACGGCATCCGTGTCGCCACCGGCGAGGGGCTGCTCTGCATCACCCGGCTCCAGCCCTCCGGCAAGCGCCCGATGGAGGCCGCCGCCTTCATCAACGCCCGCAATCTCGAGGGTGTCCTGCTTGGCTGATCCCCGCTCCGCCCCCCGTCCCGACGGCAGCGGCGCCGCCGCGCGCGCCACCGCAGCGCGCGCGCTGCACCAGGTCCGTGATCGCGGTCAGTCGCTCACCCGGGTGCTGCAACGGCTGCGACTGCCGGACCAGGCCGCCGATCGCGCCCTGGTCCAGGAGATGACCTATGGCGCACTGCGCACCCTGCCACGGCTCGAGGCACTCGCCGGGCAGCTGCTGCATCGTCCGCTGCCCAAGCGCGAGGCCGAGCTCCAGGCGCTGATCCTGATCGGGCTCTATCAGCTCACCGCGATGAAGACCCCGCCGCACGCCGCGGTCGCGGCCACGGTCGAGGCCACCCGCCAACTCTCGCGACCGGGCAAGGCCGGGCTGGTCAACGCCCTGCTGCGCCGCTTCCTGCGCGAACGCGAGAGCCTGCTCGCGGCGATCGAGCACGACCCCCGGGTGCGCTGGCCGGTGCCCGAGTGGCTACGCGAGCAGCTGCGCCGCGATTGGCCCGACGACTGGGAGCAAATCATCACCGCCAGCGACACCCGCGCGCCGATGACCCTGCGGGTCAACCCGCTGCGCGGCACCCGCGCCGACTATCTCGCCGAACTCGCCGCCGAAGGGGTCGATGCCGCACCCGTCGCCGGCTGTCCACACGGCCTGACCCTCGCCCACGCGCGCCCGACCGAACGTCTGCCGGGCTTCGCCGAGGGGCGGGTGTCGGTACAGGACGCCGGCGCCCAGCTCGCCGCCGAGCTGCTCGAGGCCGCGCCCGGGATGCGGGTGCTCGACGCCTGCGCCGCGCCCGGGGGCAAGAGCGCAGCGATCCTCGAGCGCGCCGGCGGCGAACTGACGCTGACCGCGCTCGACGTCGACGGCGAGCGGCTGCAGTCGGTCGCCACGCTGCTCGACCGACTCGGACTGCGCGCGACCCTGGTCGAGGCCGACGCCGCCCGCCCCGAGGGCGACTGGGCCGCGACCGGCTTCGAGCGCATCCTGCTCGACGTACCCTGCTCGGCCACCGGGGTGATCCGCCGCCATCCCGACATCAAGTGGCTGCGGCGCGCCGAGGACATCGCCGCGCTCTGCGACCAGCAGCGCGCCATCCTCGAGGCGATCTGGCCGCTGCTCGCCCCCGGCGGCCGGCTGCTCTACGCCACCTGCTCGCTGCTCGGCGACGAGAACCATCGCCAGATCGCCGCCTTCCTCGAGCGTCACCCCGAGGTCCGCGAGTGTCCGCTGCCCGGCGCCCCCGGCGTCGCCCGCCCCCATGGTCGACAGCTGCTGCCCAGCAGCGGCGGCAGTGACGGCTTCTATTACGCCCTGCTCGAGAAACCGGCCTCATGAGGGCACGGCGCCTGCGTACCCCATCGACGGCTCTGGTCCTCGGTCTCCTGCTCGCCTGGGTCTCGCTGGCGATCGCCGGCGATGACTTCCGGGTACAGCGTCTCGACACCCGACTCGACGACGACCGCGGCTACCGTCTCAGCGCCGAGATCGACTACGGCTTCAGCGCCGAGGCGCTCGAGGCGCTCGACAACGGCGTACCGCTGACGGTGTTGATCCACATCCAGGTCCGCCGCAGCGGCGCCTGGCTGTGGGAGGACAGCCTCGCCGACCTCCAGCTGCGCCGCGTCATCCGCTACAAGCCGCTCTCCGAGCGCTATCAGGTCTACACCCTGCCCGACACCGAGGGGCGCAGCTTCGTCTCGCGCGAGGCGGCGCTGCGCGCGCTCGGCGAACTCATCGACCTGCGGCTGCTCGGCGCCGCGCGACTCGCTCCCGACAGCGACTACGAGGTGCAGCTGCGCACCACCCTGGAGATCGAGGCGTTACCGCTGCCGCTGCGCCCGATGGCCTACCTCAAACCGGCCTGGAAACTCTCGAGCGGGTGGACCAAATGGCCACTGCAACCGTGAGTCGACTGCGCGGACTCGGGCTCGGCACCCTGCCGGTGGCGATCCTGATCGCCGCGCTGTTCGTGGTGCTGGTGCTGATGCGCGACTCGGTGGCCAACTCCGAGGCGCTCAGCCGGGCCTTCGTACCGCTGCTCTTCGTGGTGCTCGCCGGGCTCGGGATGCTGGCGCTGCTGGTCGGCTTCAACGTCGTCCGCCTGGTCCGGCGCTATCGCCAGCAGGCCGCCGGGTCGCGTCTGACGGCACGGATCGTGGCGCTGTTCGCGGTGCTCTCGCTGCTGCCGGTGGGCACCGTCTACTACTTCTCCCTGGGCTTCCTGCTGCGCGGCATCGACAGCTGGTTCGACGTCGAGATCGGCCAGGCGATGGAAGACGCCCTGGTGCTCAACCAGGCCTCGCTCGACCTCAACCAGCGGGTACTGAGCAAATACACCGAACAGCTGCTGGTGAGCATCGAGGATCGCTCCTCGACGGCGATCGCGCTGAGCCTCGACAGCCTGCGCCGCCAGGCCGGGGCGATCGAGCTGACCGTCTACGGCGGCAACGGCCAGGTGCTGGCCAACGCCAGCGAGGACCCGACCAAGCTGGTGCCCAACCACGCCGAGCGCGAGATCCAGCAGAGCGTGCGCGCGGGCAACAACTACGTCGGACTCGACTCGGTGCCGGGCGCCGATCTGGTGGTGCGGGTGCTGGTCAACGACCCGCTCGGGCGACCGATGCAGATGCAGGCGATCTTCCCCACCTCGGCGCGTATCGGTGAGCTCTCCGATCAGCTCGAGGCGGCCTACAACCGCTATACCGAGCTGGCCTATCTGCGCAACTCGCTCAAGTTGAGCTTCTCGCTGACGCTCTCGCTGGTGCTGCTGTTCAGCCTGATGGCGGCGTTGATCGTCGCCTTCCACACCGCGCGGCGACTGGTCGCCCCGGTGGCCGACATCGCCCGCGCCAGCCGCGCCATCGCCGAGGGCGACTACGGCCAGCAGATCCCGCTGCCACGTCACGACGACGAGCTGGCCTTCCTGGTCGCCTCGTTCAACGCCATGTCGCGGCGCATCGCCCGCGCCCGCGACGCGGCCGAGCGCAGCCAGCAGGCCGTCGAGACCCAGCGCAACTATCTCGAGACGGTGCTCGGTCGGCTCTCCTCCGGGGTCGCGGCGCTCGATGCCGAGCACCGCCTGCGCACCGCCAACCCGGCCGCACGCGCGATCCTCGACCTCGAGATCGCCGAGGCCTCGGCGGTGGATCTCGACCAGATCGCCGCATACCATCCCTGGCTCAGCCCCTGGACCGAGACCGTGCGCCAACAGGTCGCGAGCGGCCAGGCCTGGCGCGCCGAGGTACAGCTGCAGCGCCAGGAGGGCAGCCAGACGTTGATGTGTCGCGGCAGCCCACTGCCCGGCGGCGACGACGAGGCCCCCGGGCACGTGGTGGTGTTCGACGACATCACCTCGCTGATCACCGCCCAGCGCGAGGCGGCCTGGGGCGAGGTGGCGCGGCGTCTGGCGCACGAGATCAAGAACCCGCTGACCCCGATCCAGCTCTCCGCCGAGCGGCTGCGCCACAAGCTGCTGCGCAAGGCCGAGGAGGCCGACGCCCGGGTCATCGACCGCGCCACCCACACCATCATCCAGCAGGTCGAGGCGATGAAGGCGATGGTCAACGACTTCTCGGACTACGCCCGCTCGCCGCAGCTGCGCCCCGAGCCGCTGGTGTTCGACCGTCTGGTGCGCGAGGTGCTGGACCTCTATCGCAGCGCCGGGGCCGGAGCACTGCAGGTCGCGCTCGGCGCCGACGAGCACCAGATCAACGGTGATGCGCTGCGCCTGCGCCAGGTACTGCACAACCTGATCAAGAACGCCCAGGAGGCGCTCGAAGGCAACCCCGATGGCCGCATCCGCGTCGCCACCGGGGTGCGCGAGACGGGCGAGCAGCATGGCGTCTGGCTCGAGATCAGCGACAACGGTCCAGGCTTCGAGCCTCACCTGATGGAGCGACTGTTCGAGCCCTATGTCACCACCAAGGCCAAGGGCACCGGACTGGGGCTGGCGATCGTCAAGAGGATAATCGAGGAACACGGCGGTATCATCGTCGTCGAAAACACCGGTTCCGGCGCTCGGATCGAGATCCGACTGCCCGTCTGGCAGCCCCCCGGCCGGGACGCTCAAGCGCGAGGAACACACACAGAGACATGAGTGCAACCCATATCTTGGTCGTGGACGACGAGCCCGACATCCGCGGCCTGGTCCAGGACATTCTCGAGGACGAGGGCTACACCGTGGCCGGCGCCGAGAATGGCGAGGCGGCCCGGCATGCGCTGCGCGACCGTCGCCCCGACCTGATCCTGCTCGACATCTGGATGCCCGACCTCGACGGCATCACCCTGCTCAAGGAGTGGGCCGAGGAGGACAGCCTGCCCTGCCCGGTGATCATGATGTCCGGGCACGGCACCGTCGAGACCGCCGTCGAGGCCACCCGGCTCGGCGCCTACGACTTCCTCGAGAAGCCGCTGTCGATGGCCAAGCTGCTGCTCACCGTCGAGCGCGCACTCGAGGCCGACAAGCTCCATCAGGAGAACATCGGGCTCAAGCGCCGCACCCCGCTGGTCCACGAGCCGGTCGGGCGCAGCGCGGCGATGCTGCGGCTGCGCGAACAGGTCAAGCGCATCGCCCAGCACGACACCTGGGTGCTGATCACCGGCGACGCCGGCAGCGGTCGCGAGACCTTCGCCCGCTATCTGCACTCGCAGAGCGCGCGACGCGAGCGCCCCTTCGTCGACCTCAGCGTCTCCACCCTGGCCGGCGGCAACGCCGCACGCGAGCTGTTCGGCACCGAGGAGGGCGAGCACATCCATTACGGCAGCCTGGAGAAGGCCGCCGGCGGCACCCTGTTGCTCGACGAGGTCGCCGACATGGAGCTCGACGCCCAGGCCAAGCTCCTCGGCGCGCTCGACAGCGGCTCCTTCCTGCGCATCGGCGGCAGCGAACCGGTGCGCATCGACGTGCGCATCATCGCCGTCACCCAGCGCAACCTCGAGGAAGAGGTCCAGGCCGGGCGCTTCCGCGAGGACCTCTTCTATCATCTCAACGTGGTGCCGCTGCACGTCCCGCCGCTGCGCGAGCACGCCGAGGACGTCCCCGACCTGCTCAACTTCTATCTCGACTACTTCGCCACCCACGAGAAACTGCCCTATCGGCGCTTCAGCGTCGGCGCGCAGAACTTCCTGCGCAACTACACCTGGCCGGGCAACGTGCGCGAGCTGAAGAATCTGGTGCAGCGGGTGCTGATCCTCGGCGCCGGCGACGAGATCAGCCAGAAGGAGGTCGAGAGCGCGCTCGGCGCGCCGCCACCGGTGCAGGCCCAGGCGCTCGAGGGGCTGGTCTCCTTCGACCAGCCGCTGCGTCAGGCGCGCGAGCAGTTCGAGAAGGCCTATCTCGACTACCAGCTCGAGAAGCACGGCGGCAACGTCAGCAAGATGGCCAAGGAGGCGGGGATGGAGCGCACCCATCTCTATCGCAAGCTGCGCTCGCTCGGCATCGAGATCAAGGAGCGACGATGAGGATCGAGCGGCCAGCTGCCAGCGACCAGCCACCAGCTGCCAGCCACCAGCGCGCGGCCACCAGCCACGGGGCGGCGGCGCGCGCGCCACGGCGCCCGGGACCGACAGACCGCTGGAAGCTGGCGACTGGAGGCTGGCCACTGGCGACTGACCGCTGGTGGCTGGCAGCTGGCAGCTGGCCGCTGGCGCCCGACCGAGGGCCGAGCGCGGCATGAAGATCATCATCCTCGGCGCCGGCCAGGTCGGCACCTCGGTGGCGGCGAATCTGGTCAGCGAGGCCAACGACATCACCGTGGTCGATCACAACCCGGCGCTGCTGCGCGAGCTGCAGGACCGCTTCGACCTGCGCACCGTCTACGGTCACGGCGCCCACCCCGACGTGCTCGCACGCGCCGGCGCCGAGGACGCCGACATGATCATCGCGGTGACCAACAGCGACGAGACCAACATGGTCGCCTGTCAGGTCGCCTACACCCTGTTCCACACCCCGACCAAGATCGCCCGGGTGCGCGCCCAGAGCTTCCTCGACCAGCCGCGACTGTTCGGCACCGACGCGCTGCCGATCGATGTCGCGATCAGCCCCGAGGCGCTGGTCACCGACTACATCATCCGTCTGATCGAGAACCCCGGCACCCTGCAGGTGCTCGACTTCGCCGGCGGGCGCATCCGTCTGGTGGCGGTCAAGGCCTATTACGGCGGCCCGCTGGTCGGTCAGGAGCTGCGCACCCTGCACCAGCGCATGCCCAACATCGAGGCGCGGGTGGCGGCGATCTATCGCCAGGACCGCGCCATCCAGCCCGAGGGCGACACCGTCATCGAGGTCGACGACGAGGTCTTCTTCGTCGCCGCCCCCGAACACATCCGCGCGGTGATGGGCGAGCTGCGCCGGCTCGACAAGACCTACCGACGGATGATCATCGCCGGCGGCGGCAACATCGGCACGCGGCTGGCCGGCGCGCTCGAGCGCAGCTTCCGGGTGAAGATCATCGAGCGTGACCTGAAGCGCTGCAAGCACATCGCCGAGGACCTGGAGAAGACCATCGTGCTCCACGGCGACGCCGCCGACCAGGACCTGCTGCTCGAGGAGAACATCGAGAGCACCGACGTGTTCTGCGCGGTGACCGACGACGACGAGGCCAACATCCTCTCGGCGATGCTCGCCAAGCGCCTCGGCGCGCGCAAGGTGATGGCGCTGATCAACCGCCCCTCCTATGTCGACCTGGTGCAGTCGGGAGCGATCGATGTCGCCATCTCGCCGCAGCAGGCGACCATCGGCAGCCTGCTCAAGCACGTGCGCCGCGGCGACGTGGTGATGGTGCACTCGCTGCGCCGCGGGGCGGCCGAGGCGATCGAGGCCATCGCCCACGGCGACGAGACCTCGAGCAAGGTGATCGGACGCTCCATCGCCGAAATCCGTCTGCCCAAGGGGGCGAGCATCGGCGCACTGGTGCGCGGCGACCAGGTGCTGATCGCCCACCACGACACCCGGATCCAGTCCGAGGACCACGTCATCCTCTTCCTCCAGGACAAGCGCCGCATCCCCGAGGTCGAGCGTCTGTTCCAGGTCGGCGTCACCTTCCTCTAGCGCCATGATGAAGTTCGCTGCGGTACAGAAGGTGCTGGGCCTGCTGCTGGCGGTGTTCAGCTTCGCCATGCTGCCACCGGTGGTCGTGGAGCTGATCTATGCCGACGGTGAGGCCTGGCCCTTCCTGGTCGCCTTCGCCATCCTGCTCAGCGCCGGACTGCTGATCTTCCTCCCGGTGATGCGGTATCAGGCGGTGCTGCGGCTACGCGACGGCTTCCTGGTGGTGGTGCTGTTCTGGACCACCCTGGGGCTGGCCGGTGCCCTGCCCTTCCTGCTCGCCCCCGACCCGGTACTGTCGCCGACCGATGCGGTGTTCGAGTCGATCTCGGGGCTGACCACCACCGGCGCAACCGTGATCGTCGGACTCGACGACCTGCCCAAGTCGATCCTCTTCTATCGCCAGCAGCTGCAGTGGCTCGGCGGTATGGGGATCATCGTGCTCGCCGTCGCGGTGCTGCCGATGCTCGGCATCGGCGGCATGCAGCTCTATCGCGCCGAGATGCCGGGACCGATGAAGGACTCCAAGCTCACCCCGCGCATCACCGAGACGGCCAAGGCGCTGTGGTACATCTATCTGTGGATGACGGTGGCCTGCGCACTGGCCTACTGGGGCGCGGGCATGACCCTGTTCGATGCCATCGGTCACGCCTTCTCGACCGTGGCCATCGGCGGCTTCTCGACCCATGACCTCAGCATGGGTCACTTCGACAGCACCCTGATCGAGATGATCGCGGTGGTGTTCATGCTGCTGGCGGGGATGAACTTCGCGCTGCACTTCGTGGCGGTACACCGCCACAGCCTCGGGGTCTATCTCCACGACAGCGAGTGGCGCTTCTATCTGCTGATCATGGTGACGGTGACCGCCATCGCCACGGTCGCGCTCTATCGCACCGACACCTTCATCACCTGGGACGACGCCTTCACCAAGGGGTTGTTCCAGGCCGTCTCGATCGGGACCACCACCGGCTTCGCCACCGCCGAGTTCTATTTCTGGCCGCCCTTCCTGCAGATCCTGCTGCTGTTCACCAGCTTCGTCGGCGGCTGCGCCGGCTCCACCGGCGGCGGCATCAAGGTCATCCGCTTCCTGCTGCTGATCAAGCAGGGCGTGCGCGAGATCGGTCGCCTGATCCACCCCAACGCGCAGATCCCGGTGCGCATCGGCGGCAAGAGCATCGATCACCGGGTGGTCGATGCCGTATGGGGCTTCTTCTCGCTCTATGTCGCCTGCTTCGTGCTGATGTATCTGATGCTGGCGGCCACCGGACTCGACCTGCTGACCTCCTTCTCGGCGGTCGCCGCCTGTATCAACAACCTCGGTCCAGGGCTGGCCATGGTCGGCCCGCACTTCGCCGACATCTACGACCCGGCCAAGTGGATCCTCTGCTTTGCCATGCTGCTCGGCCGGCTCGAGATCTTCACCCTGCTGGTGCTGCTCACCCCCACCTTCTGGCAGCGCTGAGGCTCAACCGGCGGGGCGCAGCTCGAGTCCGGCGAGGGTGAAGCAGAAGCGCGCCCCCTGCCCGGGCCCCGGTGATTCGGCCCAGATCCGCCCACCGTGGACCTCGACGATGCGCTGCACCAAGGCCAGACCGATGCCGGTCCCGTCCCCCTCGAGGTCGAGGCGCTCGAACAGCCCGAAGACCTTGTGCAGATGGCGCGGGTCGATCCCCTTGCCGTTGTCGGCAACGACCACCACCAGCGCGTCGTCCAACCTCTCGAGTCCGATCTCGATACGCGGCGCCGACTGATCGCCCATGAACTTGACCGCATTGTCGATCAGGTTGAGGAAGACCTCGGTCAGGCGGGGGCGATCCCCCAGGATCCATGCCGGCGCATCGCTCACCGTCACCTCGACCCCGCGCTCGACGATGCGTCCGGCGACCAACTCGAGCACCTCATCGACCACCTCGCGCAGACTGAACTCGGTCGGGTCGTTGACCAGCCGACCGATGCGCGACAACTCCAGCAGCTCATCGAGCAAGCGCGTCATCCGCTCCGAGGCCTTGCGCACGAACCCCAGGTCCTTGGCGATGCGCGCCTCGTCGCCGGCGGCGATGTCGCGTTCGAGAAAGCCGAGGAAGGTGCGGATGGTCACCAGCGGGCTCTTGAGGTCGTGCGAGACGGTATAGGTGAAGCGGGTCAACTCGTCGGTGCGCTGACGCAGCTCGGCCTCGCGCTCGGTGCGCTCGGTGACATCGACCGCGACCCCGATCACCGACACCCCGCTGCCGGTACCGGGATCGCGCACCGGGTTGAAGTAGGTCTCGAACACCTGTCGACCGAGTGCGGCGGTGAACTGTACCTTGTCGCCGCCGATCGCCCGGGCGATGTGCGTCTCGACCCCGGAGTCGGCACCGAGAAAACCGGCCACCGATTGCCCGACCAGGGCGCCGGGCTCGAGCCCCAGCGACTCCAGGCCGCTGCCCTCGCAGAGCCGGAAGACGCCGTCGGCGTCGAACTCGAAGATCATCACCGGGGTATTGCTCACCACCGAGCGAAAGCGCGCCTCGCTCAGGCGCAGCGCCCGCTCGGCCTCCTTGAGTTCGGAGATGTCACGGATGATCTCGAGCGCGCCGAAGACCCTGCCAGCGGTATCGCGCAACGGCACCGCCTTCCCCCAGACATAGGCCCCGCGTCCACCGTAGACCCGCGGCAGATGCAGCTGAGCCAGCAGCACATCGCCGTCGCGATGAACATGGTCGTAGCAACGCATGATCTCCTCACACTTCTCGGGGGCGGCCGACACCATGTCGATCAGCATGGGTCGCTGCTCACCATAGAAGGCCGTCGCATAGACGCGCCCCGCTCTCCCCAGCACCTGCTCCCTGGGCACCCCGGACATCTGCTCGATGGCCCGGTTCCAGATGGTCACCACGCCTTCGCCATCGATCGCGAAAAGCGCATCCGGCAAGACATCGATCAGGGTGTCGAGATATTCCTGCGACTCCTCGAGTGCGCGCCTCGCGGCCACCCGCTCGGTGATGTCGCGCCCGATGCAGCTGTAGTAAGGCTCGCCATCGACGACGAAATGACTGGCGAGGATCTCCACCGGGAAGCGAGAGCCATCACCACGCTGATGGATGGTCTCGAGTCGAATCGACGACTCCTCGAGCAATCGAGCGAACACCTCCTGCAGTCGCTGCGGCGGGAACAGCGGATCGATGTCCGGCACCGACATGGTCAACAGCCGCTCGCGGCTCAGGCCGAGCGTCTCATGCATGCTTTCATTGACATAGACGAAGCGCGCCTCGGCATCGAGCAGGAAGACCTCGTCCCCCGAGCGCTCCAGGGCGAAGTGCGCCAGTCGCCGCTGACGCTCCGCCTGCTGACGCGCACTGAGATCGCGCAGCATACCGGCCACCAGCTCGGGCGCCCCGATCGGGCTGGGCAGGGCGAAGATGGTCGCGTCGGCGAGGAACTCGCTGCCATCGAGTCGGCGCTGGCGCAGCTCGCCACGCCAGCCACCGGCGAGCGCCTCGGGCAGCAGCGCCTCGAGCACCGCGAGGCCGTCCTCCGGCCAGAACTGCCCCCCGGCGCGACCGATCATGTCGCGCGACTCCGGGTCACAGCCGAACAGTAGATGGGCGGCGCGATTGGCATAGATCACCTCCAGCCGCTCGAGTCTGGCGACCACGATGGCGTCGGAGGCCGAGTCGGCGACCGACTCGAGCAGCTGAGACCGGCTGACACCTTCACCAACCTCGGGCGACGGCATTGGCGGTAGCGGCTCGAACATCAGGGTGCAGCAGCGCATCCGGCCCGCCTCATCGAGCACCGGCACCAGGTGTGCGCGCAACCACCGCTCACCGGCCCCACCGCAACGCAACCGCAGCTTGCCGCGCCAGGGGCGCGGCGCACTCAGCAGCTCCCAGGACGGCGGTGGGTCGAGCAGGACATCAAGCGTCTGACCGAGCAGCGCCGCCACCGACAGACCGAGCGAGGCACTCCAGTCGGCATCGACCTGACAGATCCGTCCATCCCCGCCGATCACCACCGCGCCGACGCCAGCATCCATGCAGCATGCCGGCCTGGGTTCATTATCCATTCCATCCACCTCGCTGGAGACAACAGGGCCGGGATGACGCCCCGACCATGAGTGCGGCGCCGCCCCGTCGACGAAGCATCAGATCGGTCAAGGGCGCTGAGGAATTTCGGTGAAGCTGTCGACATCCGCCGATGATTTCCCGAACGGGAACGATTGATTAAAGCATCACCTGCGTCCATTCCTAAGGCAGGGCACGAGACGGCGAGGGTGTCGGCAGACAGGTCGGCCGACGACCACGGCGCCTTGCAACGATTATCCCGCCAGTGATTCCTACACTGACGAAAAAGCATAGCAACGCACGCAAGACGACAGAGGTGCAGGCATGAAGCTGATGCGGTCACTCACCATCCGGCAGCGTCTATGGATGCTCTCGGCCCTGGTGCTGTTCGGGATCATCGCCGGGGTCGCGCTCGCACTGTTTGAGGTGAGGTCGATCCTGGTGCAGGAGAAGTTCACCCAGGTCCAGAAACTGGTCGAGACCGCGCAGGGCGTCGTCGAGCACTACCAGGGACTCGCCGAGGCCGGTGAACTCCCCCGTGCCGAGGCCGAACGCAGCGCGCTCGAGGCCCTGCGCACGATGCGCTATGACGGTAACAACTATTTCTGGGTGCGTGATCGCCGCGGCTTCATGCTGATGCACCCGATCAAGCCCGAACTGGTCGGCAACGACGGACGCCAGCAGACCGACGCCAACGGCAAACGCTTCGTCGCCGAGCTGCTCGACCAGGTCGAGCGCGATGGTCGCGGCTCGGTCCAGTACGTCTGGCCCAAGCCGGGCTCGGACCGCCCCGAACCCAAGCTCACCTTCTCGCAGCGCGACCCGACCTGGGGCTGGATCATCTCCAGCGGGATCTACATCGACGACATCGACACCGCCTTCTGGCGTCACGCCACGCTGATGGGGGGGCTGGGCACGACCATGCTGCTCCTGGTCATGGCCTTGATCGCGCTGACCTCGCGCTCGATCACCATTCCGATCGGCGAGGCGGCGCGGGCGATGCACCGGATCGCCAAGGGCGATGGCGACCTCACCCAGCGCCTCGACACCAGTGGGCGCGACGAGATCACCGACATGGCGGCAGGCTTCAACGAGTTCGCCGACAAGACCGAGCGCACCATCGGCGCGGTCGCCCGTGCCACCGAACAGATCGCCGCCGCCGCCGAGCAGCTCTCGACCATCACCCAGTCGAACAACGACGGCATCGAACGCCAGCGTGGCGCGATCCAACAGGTGGCCACCGCGGTCACCGAGATGACCGCCACCATCAAGGAGATCGCCAAGAGCGCCGAGGACGCAGCAGCCTCGGCCTTCAGCGCCGACGACAGCGCCCGCCAGGGTGGCGAGACGGTCGACAAGGTGCAAGCGTCCAACCAGACGCTCACCCAGGAGATCGCCCAGGCCGCCGATGCGGTACGCCGCTTCAGCGAGGAGAGCGTCTCGATCGGCGGCGTGCTCGACGTGATCCGCGCCATCGCCGAGCAGACCAACCTGCTCGCACTCAACGCCGCGATCGAGGCGGCACGCGCCGGCGAACAGGGCCGCGGCTTCGCCGTGGTCGCAGACGAGGTCCACACCCTCGCCAGCCGTACCCAGGCCTCGACCACCGAGATCCAACAGATGATCCAGAACCTGCGCGCGGTCGCCCAGGAGGCGGTCACCGCCATCGACCGCAGCGAACATCTCACCGGCGAGACGCTGGAGCAGGCCGGCCAGGCGCACGAGGCGATCGCCGAGATCGGCGGTGCCATCACCACCATCCGCGACATGAACACCCATGTCGCCAGCGCCGCCGAGGAGCAGGCGGCGGCGGCCTCAGAGATCGATCGCAGCGTAGTCAAGATCTCCGACTTCTCGGAAGAGTCGGCCGACAACGCCCAACACACCGCCGCCGCCAGCCAGGAACTGGCACAACTGAGCGAGACGCTGCGCCAGCTCATCGGCCAGTTCAAGTTCGGCGCCAGCGGCTGAGCGGTATACAGTAGCGGCTCGACCGAGCCGGCCACCCCCAGCCGGCGCACCGCAACGGAGGAGGCCATGCAAGAACAGACACTCTCGGTCCTGCTGGTCGAGGACGATCCGGCACACGCCGAGATCACCCGACGCGGACTCGAGTCCAATGCACTACCGGCCCGGCTGGAGCATGTCGAGGACGGTCAGGCCGCGCTCGACTACCTGTTCCGTCAGGGCCGCTTCAGCGACCCCGAGAGCAGCCCACGTCCCAACCTCATCCTCCTCGACCTGCGTCTGCCCAAGGTCGAGGGGCTCGAGGTGCTGCGTCGGATCAAGGCCGACGATCAGCTCCGGCGCATCCCGGTGGTGGTCCTGACCACCTCGGCGGCTGACCCCGATGTCCAGGGCGCCTATTCCAACCAGGCCAGCAGCTATCTGGTGAAGCCGGCCGACTACGAGGCCTTCGCCCGGCTGTTCGACTCGCTCGGGCACTACTGGCTGGCCTGGAACCGCTATCCCTGTTGACGCCCTATGCCCCCAACACCGATCTCCGTGCTGATCGTCGAGGACGACCCGGCGCATGCCGAGGCGGTCGCACGCGCGCTCGAGGACAGTGAGCAGTTCGCCGATCCACGCGTGGCCCAGACCCTGGCCGAGGCCCTGCAGGCGATCGCACAGCAGCCACCGGATGCGGTAGTCGCCGACCTCAACCTGGTCGACGGCAAAGCCTACGAGCTGCTCCCCGGCGCGGTGCAAGAGATCCGCTATCCGGTGCTGGTGATGACCAGCCAGGGCGACGAGCAGATGGCGGTACAGGCGATGAAGGCCGGCGCACTCGACTATGTGGTCAAGTCGCCCGAGACCTTCACCCAGATGCCCCGCCTGCTCGAACGGGCGCTGCGCGAATACGGCCACATCACCGAGCGCGCCCGCGCCCAGGAGGCACTGCGCGCCTCGGAGCGGCGCATGACCGACATCATCAACTTCCTCCCCGACGCCACCTTCGCCATCGACACCCAGGGCCGGGTGATCGTCTGGAACCTCGCCGTCGAGCGCATGACCGGGATCCCCAGTCAGCAGATCATCGGCCAAGGCGACCAGGCCTATGCCAAGGCCTTCTACGGCGAGCGCCGCGCGCTGCTGGTCGACCTCATCCTCGCCCCCGACGACCACCACCCCGAGCACTATCAAAACCTCCAGCGCCTGGAAGGCGACCAGCTCACCGCCGAGGTCTTCAACACCCATATCGGCCAGAGTCAGGGGATCTATCTGCGCTCGGTGGCCTCGCCGCTGCGCGACGGCGCGGGCGTCATCGTCGGTGCCATCGAGTCGGTGCGCGACATCACCGAACCCAAGCGCGCGCAACAGGAACTGCTGCGCGCCTATGGCGAGAGCCGCGCCATCACCGAGGCGGTACGCGACACCCTCTACATGGTCGATCTCGAAGGCCGGCTGCTGTGGTGGAACAAGCGCGTCGAGGCCGAGACCGGATATACGGCCGAGGCCCTGCGCCAGCTGCCGATCGAACGGCTGTTCGTCGACACCGACGCCCCCAGGCTCAGACGCGCCATCCAGGCCGCGCTCGAACAGGGCTATTGCGAACTCGAAGGACGCGCCCGGACCGTCAATGGGATTCGCAGCTATCGCTACAACGGCGTCCCGGTGCGCGACAAGCAGGGAGCGGTGATCGGTATCGCCGGCGTCGGCCAGGACATCACCGAGCGGCTGCGCGACCAGGAGCGATTGCGGCTGGCCGCTGCGGTACTCGACAACACCCATGAAGGGATCATGGTCTCGAACGCCAGAGGCGATCGGCTGGTGGCGGTCAATCAGGCGTTCACCGAGATCAGCGGCTATGGCGAGGACGAGGCCCTGGGACGCGCGCCGAACCTGTTGAAGTCAGGCCGACACGAACGTCAGTTCTACCAAGCGATGTGGGCCTCGATCCTGCAGACCGGACACTGGCAGGGCGAGATCTGGAACCGTCGGCGCAACGGCGAGATCTTCCCCGCCTGGCTCACCATCAGCCGGGTGCGTGACGAGCGCGGCGCCACCACCAACTATGTCGGGATCTTCTCCGACATCAGCCAAGTCAAGCAGTCCGAGGCCCGGCTCGAACACCTCGCCCACTACGACGCACTCACCGACCTGCCCAACCGCCTGCTGCTGCTCTCGCGCCTGGAACACGCCATCCACCGCGCCGAGCGCGAGCGCAGCAAGGTCGCGGTGCTGTTCATCGACCTTGACCGCTTCAAGAACGTCAACGACAGCCTCGGCCACCCGGTCGGCGACGAACTGCTGCAGGCCGTCGCCGCGCGGATGCGCGCGCGCATCCGCGCCGAGGACACCCTGGCGCGGCTCGGCGGCGACGAGTTCGTGCTGTTGCTCGAGTCGATCGAGCGCCCCGACGAGGCCGGCAACCTCGCCCAGCAGATCATCGATCTGATGGCCGAGCCCTTCCGTCTCTCCGGCGGACGCGAGATCTATCTCGGCGCCAGCATCGGCATCAGCCTCTATCCGGAAAACGGCACTGATACCACCCAACTGCTGCGCAACGCCGACACCGTGATGTACCAGGCCAAGGCGCAGGGGCGCAATACCTACCGCTACTACACCGAGTCGCTCACCCGCGCCGCCAACGCCCGGCTCTCGCTCGAGTCACGCCTCAGGCGCGCGCTCGAACGCGAGGAGCTGGTACTCCACTACCAGCCCCAGGTCGACATGCACACCACCCGGCTCACCGGGATCGAGGCACTGGTGCGCTGGGAGACCCCGGACGGCGAGCTGATCCCACCCGACCGCTTCATCCCCCTGGCCGAGGAGACCGGGCTGATCATCCCGCTCGGCGCCTGGGTGCTGGCCACCGCCTGTCGCCAGCTCCAGGACTGGATCGACGCCGGCGCCCCGCCGCTGACCCTGGCGGTCAACATCTCCAGTCACCAGTTCGCCCAGCCCGACCTGGCGCTTCATGTCGATCGCGAGCTGACCGCCTCCGGTCTCTCCCCCGAACGCCTGGAGCTGGAGCTCACCGAGAGCACCATCATGCAGCACAATCGACGCGGGATGGAGATCCTCGAGGCGCTGCGCGCGCTCGGCATCGCGCTCTCGATCGACGACTTCGGCACCGGCTACTCCTCGCTGGCCTATCTCAAACGGTTGCCGATCGACAAGCTCAAGATCGACAAGAGCTTCGTCCAGGGCATCCCCGAGGACCGCAACGATGCCGAGATCGCCGCGACCATCATCGCCATGGCACGCAACCTCAACCTGCGGGTGCTCGCCGAGGGCGTCGAGACCGAGGCCCAGCGCGACTTCCTGCGTCAGGCCGGCTGCGACGCCTACCAGGGCTATCTGTTCAGCCGTCCACTGCCGACCGCCGAGTTCGCGCGTCAGTACCTGCGCTGACCCGACCTGCCCCGATCACCGCTCCCCCAGCCCGGCCAACCACTCGAGCACGAACCCGGCGATTGCCTCCGGGTCGTCGAGCGCGAGCCGGGGCGGCGCCGGGGCGGTCAGCGATGGCCGGTCGCTGGCCACGGCGATGATCGCCGGGTCCTCGGGATAGAGCGGCGCGAGTCCGAGCGCGCTGCGATGGACCTCGATCTTGGCATAGTCGGCATGCTTGAAACCCTCGACCAACACCAGGTCGAGACCGCTCGGATCGAGCCGCGCGAGCAGGGTGTCGAGATCGGGATCGGCGTCCGCCTCCGGAGTCTCGACCATCAGCGCCCAGCGCCGGCGCGAGGCCACCAGCACCTGCTCGGCGCCGGCCGCGCGCAGCTCGAAGCTGTCCTTGCCGGGATGATCGACGTCGAAGCGGTGATGAGCGTGCTTGAGACAGCCCACCCGCAGCCCGCGCGCGCGCAGCAGCGGCAACAGCCGACACAGCAGGGTGGTCTTGCCGCTGCCGCTGGGGGCGACGAAGCCGAGTACCGGCGGGGTTGCTACTGCCATCGCGTTCACTCCTCGGGACAGCGGTCGCGAGCGGTCGTCTGCGCTTGGACTTTTCCCGGGTGCCAGCGCAGAATGAGTGCCTCGTCCGGGGCGCAACACCTCAGCCCGGGCGCCCCACCGCGCCCGGACCATCACCCGACTCTCGACAACGACCGCAAGGACCTCATGGCTCAGTACATTTACACGATGAACCGGGTCGGCAAGATCGTGCCGCCCAAGCGTACCATCCTGCGTGACATCTCCCTGTCCTTCTTCCCCGGCGCCAAGATCGGCGTGCTCGGCCTCAACGGCGCGGGCAAATCGACCCTGCTCAAGATCATGGCCGGGCTCGACACCGAGATCGAGGGCGAGGCGCGTCCGCAGCCGGGGATCAAGGTCGGCTATCTGCCCCAGGAACCCCAGCTCGACCCCGACAAGGACGTGCGCGGCAACGTCGAGGAGGCGCTCGCCCACATCAAGCAGGCGAGCGAGCGTCTCGAGGCGGTCTATGCCGCCTATGCCGAGCCCGACGCCGACTTCGACGCCCTCGCCCAGGAGCAGGCCGAGCTCGAGAACCTGCTCGAGGCCAGCGGCGGTCACAACCTCGACCACACCCTCGAGGTCGCCGCCGAGGCGCTGCGCCTGCCGCCCTGGGATGCCGACGTCACCAAGCTCTCCGGCGGCGAGCGCCGCCGCGTGGCGCTGTGCCGGCTGTTGCTGTCGAGCCCCGACATGCTGCTGCTCGACGAGCCGACCAACCACCTCGACGCCGAGTCGATCGCCTGGCTCGAGCGCTTCCTCCACGACTACCCCGGCACCGTGGTCGCGGTCACCCACGATCGCTACTTCCTCGACAACGTCGCCGGCTGGATCCTCGAGCTCGACCGCGGTCACGGCATCCCCTGGGAGGGCAACTACTCGAGCTGGCTGGAGCAGAAGGAGAAGCGTCTGGAGCTCGAGCAGAAGCAGGAGCAGGCGCGCATCAAGACCATGAAGCAGGAGCTCGAGTGGGTGCGCAGCAACCCCAAGGGCCGTCACGCCAAGAGCAAGGCGCGTCTGGCCCGCTTCGAGGAGCTGCAGTCGCAGGAGTTCCAGTCGCGCAACGAGACCAACGAGATCTACATCCCGCCGGGCCCGCGTCTCGGCGACCTGGTGGTCGAGGCCGAGGGCCTGCGCAAGGGCTACGGCGACCGGCTGCTCTACGAGAACCTCTCGTTCAACCTGCCCAAGGGCGGCATCGTCGGTGTGATCGGTCCCAACGGCGCGGGCAAGACCACGCTGTTTCGCATCCTCACCGGCCAGGAACAGGCCGACTCGGGCACCCTGCGCGTCGGCGAGACGGTCGACATCGCCTGCGTCGACCAGAGCCGCGACACCCTCGACGACAGCAAGACGGTGTGGGAGGAGATCTCCAACGGCGCCGACAACATCGTCGTCGGTCGCTACGAGATGCCCTCGCGCGCCTACTGCAGCCGCTTCAACTTCAAGGGCTCCGACCAGCAAAAGCGCATCGGCGACCTCTCCGGCGGTGAGCGCAATCGCGTCCACCTGGCCAAGCTGCTCAAGCGCGGCGGCAACCTGTTGCTGCTCGACGAACCGACCAACGACCTCGACGTCGAGACCCTGCGCGCGCTCGAAGAGGCACTGCTCACCTTCCCCGGCTGCGCCGTGGTGATCAGCCACGACCGCTGGTTCCTCGACCGTATCGCCACCCACATCCTCGCCTTCGAGGGTGACTCGCAGGTGACCTGGTTCGAGGGCAACTACGCCGACTACGAGGCCGACCGTCACCGCCGACTCGGCACCGACGCCGACCAGCCTCACCGCATCAAGTACCGCAAGCTCTCGGCCTGACCCGCCCCGGCGCCGCCACAACGGCGCCGGTCGTCCGGGCAGATCCGACCCCGGGCGCCCGCCCACCCGGGCGGGCGTCGCACACCCCAGGAATGCCCATGTCCGAACTCGAACACCTCTTCGCCCGTGCCGAGACCCTGATCGACCGTCTCGAGCGGGTGCTCGTCCCCCACACCCCGACACCCGACTGGTCGGCCCACGCCTACCTCTGGCGCCGGCGCGGCGACCACGGCGGCGAGTTGCAGGCATTGCCCGCGCCGCACCGGCTCGCGCTCGACGACCTGCTCTGCCTGGAGCGGCAGAAGCAGGAGATCCTGCGCAACACCGAGCAGTTCCTCGCCGGGCGCAGCGCCAACAATGTGCTGCTGTGGGGCTCGCGCGGCACCGGCAAGTCATCGCTGGTCAAGGCCGTGTTCAATGCGCTGCGCGAACAGGGCCTGCGGCTGATCGAGGTCGACCGTGACGACCTGCTGCAGCTGCCCGACATCCTCGCGCTGATCCGCGATCGCCCCGAGCGCTTCATCCTGTTCTGCGACGACCTCTCCTTCGAGCCCGGCGAGTCGAGCTACAAGGCGCTCAAGGCCGCGCTCGACGGCTCGATCGCCGCCACCCCCGAGAACCTGCTGATCTACGCCACCTCCAACCGCCGCCACCTGCTGCCCGAGTTCCACTCCGAGAACCGCGAGGCGCGGGTGGTCGACGGCGAGCTGCACCAGGGCGAATCGGTCGAGGAGAAGATCTCGCTGTCCGATCGCTTCGGACTGTGGGTCTCCTTCCACCCCTTCAGCCAGACGCAGTACCTGGCGGTGGTGCGCCACTGGCTGGAACGGTTGGAGCACGCTGGGTTGAACGAGGACTGGCCCGAGATCGAACGCGCCGCACTGCAATGGGCGCTGCGCCGCGGCTCGCGCAGCGGGCGCACCGCCTGGCAGTTCGCGCGCGACTGGGCCGGGCGGATGCGAACGGGCGAGGTCTGACGGAGGGCTGCCGACGACACGGGTTCGGTGGATAATCGGGTGGCGAAACACGCCATGGAGACCATCGCATGAAACAAACCAGCCCGCTGTACGCCGCCCTCCTCGCCCTCGGCCTGCCCCTGACGGCGAGTGCCGCCGCCGACCCGGTGATCGAGCAGATCGAGGCGGCCGAGACGGCCTACGAGGACGGCGCCCTGCGCGGGGCCATCGGTCACCTCGAGGCGGCCATCGCCGAGGTCCAGGAGAAGATCAGCGCGGGCCTGCTCGAACTGCTGCCCGAGCCGCTCTCCGGCTGGCAGGCCGATGAGGCGGTGGCCGAGTCCGGCGGCATGGCGAGCATGATCACCGGTACCCACCTGAGCCGTCGCTACTATCGCGAGGACGGCAGCGACGTGACGCTCAGCCTGATGGCCGACTCGCCGATGATGCCGATGCTGACCATGGCGCTGTCGATGCCGATGATGATGCAGGGCAACCCCGAGCTCAAACCCTATGCCCTCGCCGGCCATCGCGGCATGGTCGAACACGCCTCCGGCACGCGCGACTACGAGATCACCCTGATGGTCGGCAGTCGGCTGGTGGTCCAGGCCCAGGGGACGGGGCTGGATGACAAGGGCGCGCTCGAGGACTATCTCAAGCAGCTCGACTTCGATGCGATCGAGGAGGCGCTGGGCAACTGATCGCGGTCTGCCCCGGCGACGCGCGGTGCGCGTCGCCGGGGTGGTCTCAGCGCAGCACCCCGGCGTCGAGCCCGCCGAACAGGGCGCCGAGCGCCCCGGCCATGCCGCCACCGAGCCGCTCGGCGAAGGAGTCGAGCAGGTCGCGCTTCTGGGTGTAGTCGACCACGGTCTCGGTGCCGAGCTGCTCGCGCGCCACCGTCCCGGCGCTCGCCAGACCATCGATCAGGCCCAGCTCGAGCGCTTGCTCGCCACTCCAGAACAGCCCGCTGAAGAGTTCGTCGCCGCCCTGGAGACGATCGCCACGGCCTTCCCGGACCTCGGCGATGAACTGCTGGTGCAGGGTATCGAGCACCCCCTGGATGAAGACGCGCTGCGACTCGGGCAGCGGCGAGAAGGGATCGAGAATACCCTTGTTGGCGCCGGCGGTGAGCAGCCGGCGCTCGATGCCGAGGTCGGCGAGCAGGCGATCGAGCCCGAAGCTGCCGATGCGTACCCCGATCGAGCCGACCAGGCTGGCCTTGTCGGCATAGATGGCATCGGCGCCGACGGCGATGTAATAGCCCCCCGAGGCGCAGAGATCGGCGGCCACTGCGTACACCGGCAGGTCGTCGCCATCATGGGCCTCGCGATATTTCGCCTTGAGCCGAGCGATCTCGTCGTTGATGTAACCGGCCTGCACCGGACTGCCGCCGGGGCTGTTGATACGCAGGATCACCCCCTCGACCTTGTCGTTGTCGAAGGCCTTGCGCAGCGCCCCGACCACCCGATCGGCGCTGGCGTCACTGTCGGCGGCGATCACCCCGTCGATCTCGATCAGCGCCGCGTGCGGCTCGGTCAGCTCCATGCGCCGATCCCAGTCGCGCACCGAGGCGGCCACCACCAGCCCCACCAGATAGAGCAGGATCAACAGCTTGAGCACCAGCCCCCAGCGCCGCGCGCGGCGGCGCTCACGCATGTAGTCGAGCGCCAGATGGTTGATCAGCGCCCGCTCCCAGCCGGGCTGGTCGGGGTCGGGCATCGGCGGCTTGCGCCAGCGTTTCCAGAATCGCCACTGCATGGTCTCGGTCTCCGTCCTGCTTCAGATCTCGGTCATCGCACGCGCGGCCAGCCACTCCGGGATCGCGCTCACCGCGTCCAGACAGTCCAGCGGCTGGTGCGCGCGCAGTCGCTCCGGGGGGTGAACCCCGTAGCTCACGGCCAACCCCGCCACCCCGGCGTTGCGCGCCATCTGCATGTCGAACTCGGTATCACCGATCATCAGCGTCTCGGCGGCACTGGCACCGAGCTCGTCCATCAGCTCCAGGAGCATCTGCGGGTGGGGCTTGGAGAAGGTCTCGTCGGCGCAACGGGTGGCATGGAAGAAACCGCCCAGCCCGGTCTCGCGCAGCGCCTTGTCGAGCCCGGCGCGACTCTTGCCGGTGGCCACCGCCAGCCGACAGCCGCGCTCGGTCAGCGTCGAGAGCACCTCGGCGGCGCCCGCGAACAACGCCGAGGCGTTCGGCGTGGCACCGAGGAAGCGACGCCGATAGGCGAGGATCAGCGCCTCATAGACCTCGGGCTCGGCCCCCGGCAGCAACTCCCGCGTGCCCCGCTCCAGGCTCAGCCCGATGATCTCGCGCGCCGCCTCGCGCGGCGGCGGCTCCAGGCCCAGCTCGACGAAGGCACGCTGCATGCATTCGACGATATGCGCCTCGGAATCCATCAGGGTGCCGTCCCAGTCGAACACGATCAGCTCGAAACTCACGCGATCTCCTCCAGTGCGTCCAGCAGCCGCTGCAGCGTCTCCGGCAGCGGCGCCTCGACGTGCAGCGGCCGACTCATGTATTCGGCGCGAAAACTCAGCGCCGCGGCGTGCAGGAACAAGCGATCGAGCCCGAGCGCCTTGAGTTCCCGGTTCCAGTCATCGTCGCCGTATTTGGGGTCGCCGGCGAGCGGTGCGCCGAGATGGGCGGCATGGACGCGGATCTGATGGGTGCGGCCGGTGACCAGGGTGGCCTCGACCAGGGTCGCCACCCGCGACCCGGCGCGCAAGCGCCGCAGCCGGCGGAAGCGGGTGCGCGAGGCCTTGCCCTCGACCGGATCGACGCTGACCATGCGCTCGCCGCCGCGCAGCACGTTCTTGCGCAGCGGCGCGTCGACGGTCATCTCGGCGCGCGGCAGCTCGCCGCCGATCAACGCCAGATAGCGCTTCTCGATACCATCCTCGCGCATCATCCGGTGCAGCTCGCGCAGCGCGCTGCGCCGCTTGGTCACCACCAGGCAACCGGAGGTGTCGCGATCGAGCCGGTGCACCAGCTCGAGCTCGCGCCCGGGATGGAGCTGGCGCAGCGATTCGATCAGCCCGAAGCTCAGTCCGCTGCCGCCGTGCACCGCCAGCCCCGAGGGCTTGTCGATCACCAGCAGCCGGTTGTCCTCGTAGAGCACCGCGCCCTCGAGCCGCGCCAGCCAGCCCTCGGGCGCGCGCGCCGGGGCGCGCTGCTCGGGCAGACGCAGCGGCGGGATGCGCACCATGTCCCCGGCGCGCAGCCGATGGCTGGCCTTGACCCGCCCCTTGTTCACCCGCACCTCTCCACGACGGAGTATGCGATAGAGATGGCTGCGCGGAACGCCCTTGATGAAACGGAGCAGGAAGTTATCGATACGCTGTCCGTCGGACTCGGCATCGACGCGGACCAGACGCGGCCCGGTATCCGCACCGCCCTTGGCGGACGCGGGATCTGGATGGGAATCTGGTGGACTCAAAGGGGATAGCCTTGCCTTGTTGGCTCAATTGATGCTAATAGTCTTCGCTGCTACCATGAATCGCTTGCGCTGGCCTGTGGAATATCGATCATTCCGGGAGCGGCGAGCGCAGCCGAAGGTTGGTCCGCGCCCACTCGAAACCGGCCGGGACGACGCCTTCGCGCCGGAAGCCGTCTTTCGACATCTTAGCCACGCCTGCCCGAGGGCAGCATTGGGTATCGCGCGCGGACTCGAGCAGCGAGCAATCGCGCATTCTACACCCTCTGCGTTCCGCGCGCCGTGCGCCAAGGCAGGCCAACGCATCCGGCACCACCCTCGCCGCTCCGAACACCTCCCCCTCCGCATGGACGGGGACAAGAACCCGCGGGCGCCCGCCAGCGCCCGTCAACGATAGTTCATGCGCGCGTGCCCGTTCCGGGTCCCGTCTGGAGGCGACCGAACGGACAGTGCTGATGCCGTCGGATCCTTGCTCACCGTGGGACGAACGGCAACGCGCCGAGCCGCCCCCAGGTCAGCCACCGGGGGTCCGCGGCGAACCGTCCCCCATGACGGGACACGCGCCGTGGTGAGAGAAGGAACAACATGAAAAGAATGCTGATCAACGCAACTCAGCCGGAAGAGTTGCGCGTCGCGACCGTCGACGGTCAACTGCTCTACAACCTCGACATCGAATCCCCCGGCCGGGAACTGAAGAAGGCCAACATCTACAAGGGCACCATCACCCGCGTCGAGCCCAGCCTCGAGGCCGCCTTCGTCGACTATGGCGCCGAGCGCCACGGCTTCCTCCCACTCAAAGAGATCGCCCGCGCCTATTTCGAGCCCGACTCGGTCAAGCCCGGCTCGCGCATCAACATCAAGGAGGCGGTACGCGAGGGCCGCGAGGTGGTGGTGCAGATCGACAAGGAGGAGCGCGGCAACAAGGGCGCGGCGCTCACCACCTTCATCTCGCTGGCCGGGCGCTATCTGGTGCTGATGCCCAACAACCCGCGCGCCGGCGGGGTGTCGCGCCGCATCGAGGGCCAGGACCGCAGCGAGCTGCGCGACGCCATGAGCCAGCTCGAGATCCCCGAGGACATGGGGCTGATCGTGCGCACCGCCGGCGTCGGCAAGAGCGTCGAGGAATTGCAGTGGGATCTCGACTACCTGCTGCAGCTGTGGAAGGCGATCGAGACCTCCGGCGAGCAGCGCAAGGCGCCCTTCCTGATCTATCAGGAGAGCGATGTCATCATCCGCTCGATCCGCGACTATCTGCGCGCCGACATCGGCGAGATCGTCATCGACGACGCCGCCGTCTACGAACGCGCCGAAACCTTCATCCGTCAGGTGATGCCGCAGAACATCAAGAAACTGCGCCGCTACGACGACGAGGTGCCGCTGTTCACCCGCTACCAGATCGAGACCCAGATCGAGTCGGCCTTCCAACGTGAGGTGCGCCTGCCCTCGGGCGGCTCGATCGTGATCGACCACGGCGAGGCGCTCACCGCCATCGACATCAACTCGGCGCGCGCCACCAAGGGCGCCGACATCGAGGAGACGGCGCTCAACACCAACCTCGAGGCGGCCGACGAGATCGCTCGCCAGCTGCGCCTGCGCGACCTCGGCGGCTTGTTCGTGATCGACTTCATCGACATGACCCCGCCGAAGAACCAGCGCGAGGTCGAGAACCGGCTGCGCGAGGCGCTCAAGCAGGATCGCGCCCGCGTCCAGGTGGCGCGGATCTCGCGCTTCGGGCTGCTGGAGATGTCGCGCCAGCGACTGCGTCCCTCGCTCGGCGAATCGAGCCAGCAGGTCTGCCCGCGCTGCAAGGGTCAGGGCACCATCCGCGGGGTCGACTCGCTGGGCCTGTCGATCCTGCGGATAATCGAAGAGGAGGCGATGAAGGACAACACCCAGCGCATCCTCGCCCACCTGCCGGTCAGCGTCGCCACCTTCCTGCTCAACGAGAAACGCCGCACCATCGTCGACATCGAGCAGCGCCAGGAGGTCGAGATCCTGCTGGTCCCGAACGAACACCTGCTCACCCCCGACTACCAGATCGAGCGCATCCGCACCCAGGATGTCACCAAGCAGGACGAGGGCCGACAGAGCTACGAGATCGCCGCGGCCCCGCCCGAGCCGGAGGCCGAGTCGCGCTATACCCGACTGACCGCGCCACCGCGTATCGAGGAGCCGGCGGTCAAGCAGGTCACCCCCGCCACCCCGGTGCCGCAGCAGCGCCCGAACCCGCAGCGGACGACGCCCAAGACCCCGGCCGGACTTCAGGAGCCCGAGCGCAGCGAGCCCGAGAGCCTGATCAAACGGATCTGGACCGGGTTGTTTGCACCGCGCCAGATCGAGGCCCCGGCGAGTCCCCAGAGCGAATCTCAACACCACTCCGAGCGCGGCCACGCCAAGCCCCGCGGCGAGGGCGAGGGTGGCAAGTCCCGCGAGCGCAAGCGCAGCACCCCTCCGGAGGGACGCGGCGGCGAAGGCGAGGAGAGCGGCCGCAGCGCGCGCAACGGCGAGGGCCGCAGCCGACGCAGCAGCACACGCAATCGTCCCCGCCGCAACGAGAACGGCGGTCGCGCCGCCAAGGGCAAGGGTGACGACGAGCGCACGCGCGAGCCGCAACAACCCCAGGGTGGTGAATCCAACAAGCCGCAGCGCAGCGATGCCGACGAGGCCCAGGAACAGTCCAGACGCAGCACCGAGGCGAGAACGGAGCGGTCGGCACCGGAGACGGCCAAGGGCAACGGCGAGAACACGACGCCACAACAGGATGGTGCCGGCGAACGACCGCGCTCGACCCGGCGGCGACGCGGCGGACGCAACCGCCGCCGCAGCACCCCCACCAACGGCGGCAACGAGCAGCCCAGCGGCAACGACCGCGAACGCGCACCGACCCAGTCACGCGTCGAGCACAATGCAGCGACGGAGACAGAGGCACCGGCCACCGAGACCCGGCACAAGCCACAGGCGCTCCTGCCCGCGCCCCAGACAGGTGCCGAGGCCAAGCAGTCGGACAGCGACAGACAGTCCGCGAGGGCGAAGTCGGAGCCGTCCCAGGGCCAATCGAGCGCCGCTGCGCCCAAGCCGGAGACTGCCAAGGACAAGTCGACCGCTGCGCCAGCCAAGCCTGAAGCGGGCAAGGACAAGCCGGTCGCCGAGACAGCCAAGCCGGAGTCGGGCAAGGACAAGCCGACTGCCGAGACAGCCAAGCCTGAACCGGGCAAGGACAAGCCGACTGCCGAGACAGCCAAGCCGGAGTCGGGCAAGGACAGGCCGACTGCCGAGACAGCCAAGCCTGAACCGGGCAAGGACAAGCCGACTGCCGAGACAGCCAAGCCTGAACCGGGCAAGGACAAGCCGACTGCCGAGGCAGCCAACTCGGAATCGGGCAAGGACAAGCCGACTGCCGAGGCGCCCAGCGCTGAGACCGCGGCGCCCAGGCCGAAGCCCGCCGGGGAGCAACCCGCGGCGACCTCGAAACCCGAGAGCGGCGAGCACAAGAGCGCCACGGTGAGCAGGTCCGAACCGACCCGCGAGGCGCAGTCTCACTCAGAGACCGCGACGAGTGCGCCCACACCGCCCCCGGAGTCGCGACCACAGACGCCCCCCGCGGCGCCCAAACCCGCCACCGAGGCGCCAGCGGCAGCGCCGGAGCGCGCCCCGCGACCCGCGGCCACCGTCGAGAGCGAGAAACGGATCACGCAGGAAGACGGCGACTGAGGTCGCGATCGTCACCTCGTGCGTGCTAGGGTCCGCCCTGCTGCGGTTACCCTGAACCCGTGCGGGTCGTCATCGGCGACCCGCACGCATGCACCACCGGAGCCCGCAGGCGCACTCGTGGCGGCGCCCGGGCTGAGGACGGACGATGTTCAGACTCTTCATCTCCAGCCAGCTGCACCTCCTCGGGCTCGCCCTGCGCGCCCTCCTCCCCAGGCGCGGCGCCGGCCGGGCGGGTTATCTCCGCCCCCTGCTGATGCTCGGCTTCGTGCCGCTGTTCGCCCTGGTCCAGTTGATCCACTGGCTCGGGCTGGCGCTCGACGAGCTGCTCTACCCCGACTATCGCCGGGTCCAGGTCCGCGAGCCGCTGTTCATCCTCGGCGTACCGCGCAGCGGCACCACCCATCTCCACCGGGTGCTGGCCGAGGATCCCGGTGTCACCACCTTCACCACCTGGGAGTGTCTGTTCGCGCTCTCGATCACCGCCCGCCGCTTCTGGCTCGGCCTCGGCCGACTCGACGCCCGGCTCGGCGCCCCGCTCGCCCGGCTGTTGCGCCGGATCGAGCGCCACGCCTTCGGCGCCCTGGACGCGGTCCACAGCATGCGCCTCGATGACCCCGAGGAGGACTACTTCGCACTGCTGCCGGCGCTCGCCTGCTTCATCCTCATCCTCCCCTTCCCCGACTCGAGCCGGCTGTGGCGGATGGGCAGCTTCGACCGCGACATGCCCGAGCCGCTGCGCAGCCAGCTCCTCGAGCACCATCATCGCTGTCTGCAGCGCCATCTCTACGTCCACGGCACGGACAAGCGACTGCTGTCGAAGAACGCCGCCTTCGCCCCGCTCGCCGGGGCGCTGCGCGCGCGCTATCCCGACGCCCGCTTCGTGGTCTGTCTGCGCGCCCCGCAGGAGACCCTGCCCTCGCAACTGAGCTCGATCGCCGGCGGCGCCAAGCTGTTCGGCGTCGGCGCGGTCGAGCCCGCGTTCGCGCGACGCATGATCGAGCAGCTCGGCTTCTACTACCACAACCTCGAACAGACCCTCGCCGACGTCCCGGTCGAACGCTGCGCCTGGGTGACCATGACGCAGCTGCGCGGGCAGCTCGGCCCGAGCATCGAGACCATCTACAACCAGCTCGGACTCACGCTCGACGCCGACTACCGCGCCCGCCTCCAGCAGCGTCAGCGCCATGCCCGACGCTATCGCAGCGCGCACCAGTACAGCCTCGCGCAGTTCGGACTCGACGCCGAGCGTATCGAACACGAGCTCGGCGCCTGCTATCGTCGTCTGTGTGCGCGTGCCATCGATGATCGGGACGCGCCGCCATCCGCCGCACCCCCGGCACCCACGCGAACCACGGAAACCGCGTTGCCATGTTGAGCACCTCGTGCCCAGACCAGCTCACCGCGCAGTCCGACCCGATCGACGCCTCGGGGCTACGCGTGGCCATCCTCTCCGACGCCGCCCCCGAGCGTAACGGGGTCGGCGCCTACTATCGCGACCTCGCCGATCATCTGCGCGCCGCCGGCGCCCGGGTCGAGTTGATCGCGCCACGCTATCGCCGCGGCAGCTGGCACGGCGGACTGACCTTCCCGCTCCCCGGCGACCCGACCCAGAGGCTGCTGCTGCCCTCCTGGCCGCTGGTCAGCGGCCGACTGCGCCGGCTGCGTCCCAACGCCATCGTCGTCCCCACCCCCGGCCCCTTCGGCATGCTCGGCATGCACCTGGCCGGGCGGCGCGATATCGCCCTGGTGGTCGGCTTCCACACCCACTTCGAGGCGCTCACCGACCTCTTCCCCGAGTGGAGCGGCCTGCGCGCGCGCGTGGCCAACGCCTATCTCGGCACCTGCCACCGCATGCTGTTCCGCCGCAGCCAGCTGGTGCTCGCCAACTCCCACGAGATGGTCGAGGTGGCACGACGCATCGGCGCCGACCGCGCAGCGCTGATGGCCACGCCGATCGCCAAGCGCTTTCTCGACTGCCCGCCGCGACCGGTCGCACCCCGACTCGGGCGGGTCCTGTTCGCCGGTCGACTGGCCCCGGAGAAGAACCTCGAGAGCATCGTCGAGGCCGCACAACGACTCCCCGAGATCGAATTCCTGGTCGCCGGCGACGGGCCGCTGCGCCCCTGGCTCGAGCAACGCTGCGCCGAGTACCCCAACCTCAGACACCTCGGCTGGGTGCGGCGCGGCCAGATCATGGCCCTGCTCGATTCGGTCGACGCCCTGGTGCTGCCCTCCCGGGTCGAATCCTTCGGCACCATCGCGCTCGAGGCGATGGCGCGCGCGCGCACCGTGGTGGTTTCCTCGGCATGCGGTATCCTCAGTTGGGAGTTGCTCGGACGCGGGCTGCACGCGATCGGCGAGGACGAGACGCTCGCCGAGGCACTGGCGCGGGTCCGCGCGCTCGACCCGGCACTGCGCGAGCGCAAGGCGCACCTGGCACGCGCGGCGGCGATCGAGATCAACCGCCGCAACCTTCAACACTGGCTATCGGTACTCTCGGGCGATCATGGACACAGCGTCGACATGCGCGACTGACGACACCACCCCCAGGACCCTGGTCTCGGTGCATGATGTGATGCCCGAGACCCTGCCTCGGGTCGAGCGGCTGCTCGCCCTGCTTGAGGCCGAGCGGGTCTATCCGGTCACCCTGCTGGTGATCCCCGGCGGCGCCTGGGATCGCACCGCCCTCGCGCGGCTACGCCAGTGGCAGCGACGCGGCCACGAGCTGGCCGGACACGGCTGGCACCATTGCGTCGAGCGCTACGGCGGCTGGTATCACCGCCTGCACGCGCGCCTCATCTCGCGTGACGTCGCCGAGCACCTGGCGCTCGATGCCGAGGGCATCGGCGCGCTGATCAGTCGCTGTCACGCCTGGTTCGGCGATCAGGGACTGGACGCGCCCGAACTCTATGTGCCGCCGGCCTGGGCGATGGGCCGGATCGCGCGCTCGGCGCTCGCCGAGCTGCCCTTCGAGCGCTACGAGTACCTCTCCGGGGTGCTCTCGGCCGAGAGCGGACTGTTCGCGCCGGTGCCGATGCTCGGCTACGAGGCCGACACCGCGGCGCGCGCCCGCGCGGTCCGGCTGTGGAACCGCATCAACCGCAGCCGCGCGCGCGCCCGGGGATGGCTGCGCATCGGCATCCACCCACGGGATCTCGAACTGCGTCTGGCCGAATCGCTGCGCCAGGACCTGCGACGCTACCGTCATCACAGCCGCTATGCCGCGCTCACCGAGCGCCGCCCGGACCACGACGAAGGCGACGGCGCCGGGGTCACAGAAAACGTGCGTTGAGATCCTCGAGCAGACCGCGCGCGGCCGCCTCGACCATGTCGAAGACCTGATCGAAGCCGCGCCGACCGCCGTAGTAGGGATCGGGCACCTCGCGCTGCGAATAGTCCGGGGCGAAGTCCATCAACAGCCCCAGGCGCGACTCCAGCCCGGGCGGGCAGAGCGCGGCGAGATGCGCGTAGTTGTCCTGGTCCATCGCCAGCACATAGTCGAAGCGCTCGAAGTCATCGGCGCCGACACACCGAGCGCGCAGGTCGCGGATATCGATGCCACGGGCGCGCGCCGTGTCGCTGGCGCGCTGATCCGGGCGCGCACCGACGTGATAGGCATGGGTGCCGGCCGAGTCGATCTCGACGAGCTGTTCGAGCCCACGGGCGCGCAGCAGTTGACGAAAGACGCCGTGGGCGGTCGGCGAACGACAGATATTGCCCATGCAGACGAACAGAACCCTGGCCTTGATCTCGTGTTTCACCTCGCTACTCCCTCTATCGCTGGCTGACACCGTCCCGATCATAGCAGCGCCCGACGCCGGACTCAGTCGCCGGCACGCTCGCGTCTGAGCCGCTGCGCCTCGCGCTGGCGTGCCTGGGCGGCGCTCTGGCGCTCGAGCCGCAACCGCCAGCCGCCGCTGTCGCGCGCCGGCGCGTCAAGGGACGGGGAAGCGGCGCGCGACTCACGCCGCAGCGACTGCCAGGCGCGCCGCTCGTCCTGGCGCTGCTCGAGCAGCCGCGTGCCCGTCTGCCGGGTCGGCGCCGGGCGGCGACCGGCGGGTGCGCGGGCAGCGCCCTCGAGTCGCAACCAACCGCCGGCACCAGCAGCCTCCGCGGCACCGACCGCGGCGGCATCGGCCCCGACCACGGGCATGGCGAGCGTCCAGATGAAGACGGTGACGAAGGTACGGATGATCGGTGCACTCATGGTCTCGACCTCCAGCGGCCTGTCCGCGTGATTGACCCGCAAGGTCAGGTGCTGGAGTCCGCGACTGGAAAGCTCAACCCGGTGGCGCCATCATCGAGCACAGGGACAGACGCGGCACGGAGGCCGAGAAGACGGCGACAGGCTACACCCACCCGGGAGGCGCGATGCACACCAGACCCACGACCCCACAGGGCAGGCACGACCGCGAGGCGCTGCTGCACCAGGTCCGCACACTGCTCGGGCGCCGCTGTCGGCTGCGCGGCGCCTCCTGGCGACTGATCGACCTGCTCCCCGGCGAGGAGTTGCTGATCCTCGAGTCGGACGACGAGCACGCCGCCGAGATCCAGGCCGACCAGTACGGCCGGCCGCGCCAGCGACGCAATACCCTGCTGCAGGTACCGCTGTTCGACCGTCACCGCTGCCCCTCGGCACCGCTGCGCGAACTGCTCGACACCCTCACCCCGACCCTCGCACGGCGCCACTGAGGGCGACGCGTCAGTCGTCGGCGCTCATCCACGCCTCGGCACGCCCCAGGTCCTCGCGGGTATCGACCCCGGGGCCGGGGGTGCGCTCGGCGATGCCGACATGGATACGCTCGCCGTGCCACAGCACGCGCAGCTGTTCGAGCGACTCGGCGACCTCGAGCGGTGCCGGCGGCCAGGCGAGATAGCGCTCGAGGAACCCGGCGCGATAGGCGTAGAGCCCGATGTGACGGAGGAAGGTCACCGACTCGGGCAGGCTCGCGCGGCTGCCGAGGAACTCGTCGCGATGCCAGGGCAGCGGCGCGCGCGAGAAGTAGAGCGCGAAGCCCTCGACATCGGTCACCACCTTGACCACGTGCGGATCGAACAGCGCCTCGACCCGCCGGATCGGCGAGGCCAGGGTCGCCATCCCCGCCCCTGCGCACCCGGCCAGGTCGCTCGCCACCTGGTCGATCAGCGCCGCCGGCATGCAGGGCTCATCGCCCTGCAGGTTGACCACCACGGTGTCGGCCTCCCAACCACGCGCGGCGATCACCTCGGCCACCCGCTCGGTGCCGCTGCGGTGCTCCGTCGCGGTCAGCTGGGTCGCGGCACCGAGTCCGGCGCAGGCATCGAGGATGCGCGCGTCATCACTCGCCACCACCACCTCGTCGGCGCCGCTGGCGCAGGCCCGCGCCACCACGTGCCGGATCATCGGCTCCCCGGCGATCTCCAGCAGCGGCTTGCCCGGCAGCCTGGAGGAACCGTAACGCGCCGGAATCACCACCTTGAAACCCTTAGCCATGCCTCTTCACCCTTGCCAGTCGAGTCAACAGCCCCGCCAGCGAGTCGGCATCGAACTCGGCCTCGACGGGGACATACCAGTGATCACCGCCACCAAACCGGGCGCACTTGACCGCGTCCTTCTCGGTCATCAGCACCGGCCCCGCGGGCCAGGCCGCGATCTCGGCGGCGGTGAAGTCGTGATGATCGGGATAGGGGCGCGGGTCGAGCACCAGACCGTGCGTCTCGAGCATGGCGAAGAAACGATCGGGATTGCCGATCCCCGCCACCGCACACACCCGCCGGTCCCGGAAGGCCGCCAACGGACGGCTGCGCCCGGACCCATCGAGCGCCAGCGCCGCGCCCGGCACCAGTCGCATCCGCCCCGCCCCCGGCGGCGCCTCACCGCCGTTATGGAGCACCAAATCGACCGCCTCGAGCCGGCGCGGCGGCTCGCGCAGCGGCCCGGCCGGCAGACAGCGGCGGTTGCCCAGCCCACGGCGACCATCGACCACGGCGATCTCGATATCGCGCGCCAGACGGTAGTGCTGCAGCCCGTCGTCGGTGAGCAACAGGTCGCAGTCGCAGCGATCGAGCGCGAAGCGCCCCGCCGCCACCCGATCGGCGCCGACCACCACCGGACAGCCGGCGTGGCGCGCGAGCAGCAGCGGCTCGTCGCCGACCTCCTCGGGGGCATCGCTCGGCGCGACCCGGCGCACCCCGTCCTCGCGCCGGCCATAGCCGCGGGTGAGGACTGCCGGTCGCCAGCCGTGCTCGCGCAGCAGTCGGGCCAGGGCGATCACCGCCGGGGTCTTGCCGGTGCCGCCGACGCTGAGGTTGCCGACCACCACCACCGGCACCGGCAACCGTGTGCTCGCCAGCCAGCCGCGCCGAAAACCCAGCCGCCGCAGCATGGCGAGCGCGCAATAGAGCGCGCCGAGGGGCGCGAGCAGCACGCCGAGCCAGTGCCGGGCGTACCAGACGCGGGCCGGGTCGATCCAGCGCATCAGTCCTCGACCGCGAGACCGTCGTGGAACTGCAGCCGGTGCAGCCGCGCGTAATAGCCGTTGCGCTCGAGCAGCGCCTGATGGCTGCCCTGCTCGACGATCCGTCCGGCATCGAGCACGAGGATGCGGTCGGCGCGCTCGATGGTCGAGAGCCGATGAGCGATCATCAGCGTGGTGCGCTCCTCCATCAGCTCCTGCAGCGCGGCCTGGATGTGGCGCTCGGCCTCGGTGTCGAGCGCCGAGGTCGCCTCGTCGAGGATGAGGATGGGGGCGTCCTTGAGCATCGCGCGGGCGATCGCCAGACGCTGGCGCTGACCGCCCGAGAGCAGCACGCCGCGATCCCCCACCACGGTGTCGAAGCCCTGCGGCAGGGCGCGGATGAACTCCAGCGCGTGCGCGCTCTCGGCGACCTGTTCGAGCCGCTCGCGGCTCGGCGGCTCGGGCTGGCCATAGGCGATGTTGTTGGCGATGGTGTCGTTGAACAGCACCACGTCCTGGGTGACCAGCGAGATCTGACGGCGCAACGAGCCCAGGGTGAGGTCGCGGATCGGCGTGCCGTCGATCAGGATCTCGCCCTCGCTGGGGTCGTAGAAGCGTGGCAACAGGCTGGCGATGGTGCTCTTGCCGCTGCCCGAGCGCCCCACCAGGGCGATCTTCTCGCCCGGGGCGACGATCAGCTCCAGCTCGCGGATCGCCGGCGGCTTGTCCGGGCTGTAGCGATGGGTGACGCCGCGATACTCGATCCGTCCGGCGGCCCGCTCGACCTCGCCGCGCCCGCGGTCGTCCTCCTCCTCGGCGTCGAGCAGCTCGAACAGGCTCTCGGCGGCGATGATGCCGCGCTGCAGATGGGCGTTGACCGAGGTCAGACGCTTGACCGGCGGCAGCAGCAGTGCCATGGCGACGATGAAGGACATGAAGGTGCCGACCGAGATGTTGTCCTGCAGCCCCTGCATGGTCGAGAGATAGACGATCACCGCGATCGCCATCGCCGAGATCAGCTGCACCAGCGGCACGCTCGCCGCCTCGGTGGCGATCATCTTCATCTGCAGCGAACGGGTCTTCTCGTTGATCGCGCCGAAGTGACGCGCCTCGCGCGCCTGACCGCCGAAGGCCTTGACCACCCGATGGCCGTCGATCACCTCCTGGGCGACATGGGTGAGCTCGCCGACACGGTCCTGGATGCGCTTGCTGTGACGGCGAAAGCGCTTGGTCGCGTACTTGATGGCGCCGGCCATCAACGGCCCGATGAGCAGGAAGATCACCGACAGCTCGGCGTCGAGATAGAGCATGTAGGCCATCAGCCCGAGCACGGTGAAGCCGTCGCGCACCAGGGTGGTGACCGCCGAGGTCGCGGCGGTGGCGACGTTCTCGACGTTGTAGGTGAGCTTGGCGAGCAGATGGCCCGAGCCGGTGTTGTCGAAATAGCGCGTCGGTGCGCGCAGCAGGTGCTCGAACATCTCCTGGCGGAGATCGGCCACCACCCGCCGTCCGACCCAGCTCAGACAGTAGTTGTTGACGAAGCCGGCGATACCGCGCCCGAGAAAGAGCGCGACCAGCAGCAGGGGCATCATCTGCACCACGGTCTCGTCGCGCTCGACGAAGCTGCCGTCGATCAGCGGCTGCATCATCGCCGCGAACAGCGGCTCGGTGATCGCAAAGGCGAGCATGCCGACGATGGAGACGGAGAACATCCGCCAGTAGGGGCGGACGTAGCCGAGCAGGCGGCGATAGATGGCGCTCGCCGCAGCGGGCGCCGGGGATGGTGTCTGCGGGTCGCTCATGGCGCCTCCCCGTTGCGGGTCGCGGCGAAGGCGACCTGATTGAGTCCTTGGCGCGCGGTGGCATCAAGCGCGGTCATCACCGCCTGGTGCGGGGTGCGGGCATCGGCCTGGATCAGCACCGGCGCGCTGTCGCGCCCGGCGAGCGCGGCGGCGATCGCGCGACCCAGGGTCGCAGCGTCGGCACCGAGCACCCGTCGCTCGCCGATGAAGAAGACCCCCTCGGCGTCGATCACGATGGTCAGGGTCTCGGGCGGTTCCTCGGCTGGCGCCGCCACCCCCTCGGCCTCGGGCAGCTGCACCCGCAGCCGCGCCTCGTCCTTGAAGCTGGTCGAGACCATGAAGAAGATCAGCAGCAGGAAGACCACGTCGATCAAGGGCGTCAGGTTGATGTCGATCGGGGTCTTGCGCTGGGGTCGGAGGTTCATGCCCCGGCCTCCACGGTATCCTCGCGCTCGCCCTTGATCACCTCGATCAGACGCAGCGACAACTCCTCCATGTCGACCACCAGACGCGAGACGCGGTTGTCGTAGAAGCGATGGAACATCAGCGTCGGGATCGCCACCGAGAGCCCGGCGGCGGTGGTGATCAGCGCCTCGGAGATGCCCCCGGCGAGCACCCCGGGATTGCCCACGCCGGCCTCCATGATCACCGCGAAGACATCGATCATGCCCAGCACGGTGCCGAGCAGGCCGAGCAACGGGGTCACCGCGGCGATGGTGCCCAGGGTGTTGAGAAAGCGCTCCAGCTCGACGACCACCTGGCGACCGGTCTCGGCGATCGCCTCCTTCATCACCTCGCGCGAGTGCATCCGATTGGCCAGACCGGCGGCGAGCATCCGCCCCAGCGGCGAGCCGTAGCGGATCTCCTCGATCTGGGTGTCGGAGAGTTGACCGAGGCGGTAGAGCTGCCAGATCCGCGCCAGCAGCCCCGGCGGCATGATGCGGGCACGGCGCAGCATCCAGGCGCGTTCGATGACGATCGCGGTGGCGACCACGGAGCTGGCGATGATCGGCACCATCAACCAGCCGCCGGCGTACATCAGATCTAGCAAGGGCGAACTCCTCGGCGCGGACTGTGACTGAAGGCCTCGCCCCAAATGGGCCGAGACTGACCCTTCATGATACTCGAAGCCCTCGACCTCCAGCCATCGGGGCATCGGTCGCCAGCCGCCAGCCGCCAGCCGCCAGCCGCCAAGGGATTGAGCCGCGAAGCCACGAAAAGCACAAAGAGGATCAAGTGATCAGTTGCCAGTGACTCGCCGCCCTCGACGACGGCACTGCTCGTCATCAACCACCGCGCACGTTCTCGGCGCCGGAGTCAAGGGACAGGCGGCCACTGGTGGCTGACCGCTGGAGGCTGGCGACTGCTAGCGGTCGCCCCGACAGGTCGGCGCGGTGAGCGGGGCCGGCAGCGGCACGAACCAGGCCGCGAGGGTACGGGCGCGACCGCAGGCCCAGGGGCAGCGCGGGGCGCAGCCGGCCGCGGGGCGATGACGCCAGAGCCGGTCGTGGCGGGCGCGCCAACCCGGCTCGATCGACAGGCCCTCGGCATCGAGACGCAGTGTCAGCGCGCCCTCGTGCGCCGTCCCTCGCGTCTCGATGTCACGCGCGATGAGGCGCGCGCACACCGTCTCGGCAGGGAAGCCGTAGTGATTGGCATAGCCCGATGCGACCAGCGCCAGCTCGGGGTCAACCGCATCGAGCAACGCCGCGCTCGACGAGCTGGCGCTGCCGTGATGGGCGAGCACCAGCACGTGACTGCGCAGGGCCGCGCCATGGCGCGCGACGAGTTGGCGCTCGACCGCGGCGCCGATGTCGCCGGTGAGCAGCACCGAGACATCCCCGACCTCGATGCGCAGCACGCAGGAGGCATCGTTGCCCGAACCACCCCCGGTCACTGGGTATAGGAAGCGAAAGCGCACCCCCGACCACGACCAGCCCTGCCCCGCCCGACAGCGCCCGACGCCGTCGAGGCCGAGCGCAGTCGGCTCGCCCGAATCGACGCGCCTGACCTCCACGCCGCGGCGCAGTCCCGCCAGCCCGCCGGCATGGTCACGGTCGGCATGGCTGATCACCAGCCGGTCGACCCGCTCGACGCCCTGGGCGCGCAACAGCGGCACCAGCACCGCGCTGCCGGTCTCGAAGCCACTGGCGAACCCTGGACCGGTGTCATAGACCAGGGTGTGCTCATGGGCGCGCGCCACCACTGCCAGTCCCTGACCGACATCGACCAGGGTCAGCCACAATGCGCCCGGCGGTGGCGGCTGCGGGCGCACCAGCGCCAGCGCCGCCAGCCCCACCAGACCCAGCCAGCGCCCCGGCAGCCCGCGCGGGGCAAGCAGCAGCGCGACGCCCAGGGTCGCGGCCAGCCACACCCAGGGCGGACGCGCCGCCAGCGCGAAGGCCGCCCACGGCTGATCGGCGATCCAGCCGAGACCAGCGAGTCCCTGCTCGAGCAGCCAGGCGACGGCATGCAGCGGCGCCGCCAGCCCGGGCAGCAGACTCAACACCGCGGCGACCAGCAACAGCGGCAGCAGCAGCGAGAACAGCGGCACCGCCACCAGGTTGACCAGGGGCGCGACCAGCGAGGCACGGGCGAACAGCAACAACAGCAAGGGCAACAGCCCGATGCTCACCGCCCATTGCACCTGCCCCCAGCGCCGCCACGGCGAGCGGCTCGGCAGGCGTCCGGTGAGCGCCAGCAGGATCGCCGCGACCGCGCCGAAAGAGAGCCAGAACCCGACCCCGAGCGGCGCCAGCGGATCGAGCGCGACCACCCCGGCGAGCGCCAGTACAAACCCCTGCCAGGGACGCAATGGCCGCCGCCAGAACAGCGCGCCGAGTACCACCGCGAGCATGATCAGCGCGCGCTGGGTGGAGATCGCGAAACCGGCGAGCGCCGCATAACCGAGCGCCGCGCCCGCTGCGAACAGTGCAGCGGCGCGGGGCGCGGCGAGCCACAGGCTCAAGCGCCGACTGCGCGACCACAGCAGGCGCGCCAGCCAGAATACCGCGGTTGCGATCACCGCCACATGCAGCCCGGAGATCGCCAGCAGGTGGTTGGTGCCGGTGCGGGTGAGCACCTCCCAGTCGCGCGGCGTGAGGGCATCGCGCAACCCCAGGGTGAGCGCCTGCACCGCACCGAGCGCCGGATGCTCGCCGAGGGTTGCGGCGAGATGATCGGCGAGGCGCTGACGCAACCGCGCCAGCCGATAGCCAGACGGAGCGGGATCGAGCAGCCGCGGCGGCTCGCCGGCGCGCAGATTGCCAGTCGCCACCACCCGTCGCGCGAACAGCCAGCGCTCGTAGTCGAATCCGCCCGGGTTGGCATAGCCGTGCACGGGCTTGAGCCGGACCGGCAACCGCCAGCGTTGACCGGGACTGAGCAGCGGGGCGTCACGATACCAGGACAGGCTGACCCGGCCAGTGAACTCGACCGACTCGCCGGCAGCGGAGGCGTGCTCGATCAGGAAGGTGAAGCGGGTGGCGCCGCCGCGCCGCACCGGCAGCGCATCGACCCGCCCCTCGACGACCAGGGGGACGCGCACCAGTTCATCAGGCAGCGGATGACAGACCAGGGAGGAGAGCGGCCACAGCGACCAGCAGAAACCGAGCAGCGCGACACCGGCCAGACGAACCAGGGGGCGGCGCCACCCCGGCGACAGCACCAGCGCCGCCACCACCAACCAGCCCGGCGGCGGCAGCACCGGCAGCGGCAGCGCCGCCAGGACACCGAGGACGAAGGCGAGCGCTGCGGCGATCAGCACCAGCGGGCGGCGACCGGGTAGACAATCCGCACACCACGCCACCCGTCTGGCCTATACTTGGCGCCTGCGTCGGCACCTGAGACCAGTCGGACTCTCCGTGTGAAGAAATCGCTGAAACGGGTCATGCCGGACCCCCGGAAGATCCTGGAAAATCGGCAGCTCGGTATCTTCGGAAAGCTACTGCAGGATCCCAACCTCTGGCATCTCAACCGACGTTCGGTCTCGGGCGCCGTCGCGGTCGGCCTGTTCGTGATGTACCTGCCGCCGCTCGGTCATCTGTTCATGGCAGCGGGGCTGGCGATCGCCACCCGGGTCAACCTGCCAATCTCGCTGACCCTGATCTGGATCTCCAACCCGATCACCATCCCGCCGATGTTTTACGGCGCCTATGCGCTCGGCTGCTGGCTGCTCGACCAGCCGGTGGTCGGCTTCGACATGCACTTCTGGATCGACTGGCGCAACTGGCTGGCGGTACTCGCGCCGCTGCTGCTCGGCTCGCTGGTCTGCGCCACGCTGTGCTCGGTGAGTGGTTATTTCGCCATCCAGACGCTGTGGCGCTGGAAGCTGATACGCGAGATCCAGCGTCGACGTGCCCGCTACCGGGCAGCGACCTCCGCCGCTGCCGGGACCAGCGCGCCCTCGTCGAGCCGCCAGCGCTGATCCATCCGCGCGGCGAGTTCGGGGTCGTGGGTGACGATCACCAGCGCGGTGCCGATGTCGCGGTTGAGTTCGAGCATCAGCTCGTAGACGGCGGCGGCGGTGTTGCGGTCAAGGTTCCCGGTCGGCTCGTCGGCAAGCAGACAATCGGGCTCGGTGACCAGGGCGCGGGCCACCGCCGCGCGCTGACGCTCGCCGCCGGAGAGTTCGGCCGGACGATGGGCGCCACGATGCGCCAGCCCGACCTGGGCAAGCAGGTTGAGCGCGCGCTCGCGCGCCAGGCGCGGGCGCATGCCACCGATCAGCAGCGGCATGGCGACGTTCTCGAGCGCGGTGAACTCGGGCAACAGGTGGTGGAACTGGTAGACGAAGCCGAGATGACGGTTGCGCAATCGCCCCACCCGCGCCTCGGAGAGCCCGACGATGTCCTGACCGCGCCAGCACACCCGACCGGCGCTCGGCCGGTCGAGTCCGCCGAGACACTGCAGCAGGGTGCTCTTGCCCGAGCCCGAGGCGCCGACGATGGCCACCCGCTCACCGGCGCCGACGCGGAAGTCGACCCCGCGCAGCACCTCGATCTCGGCGGGTCCCTGGCGGAAGGTCTTGGTCAGGGCGGCGGTCTCGAGCACCGCCTCCGGTGTCCGTGGATCACTCATAGCGCAGCGCCTCCGCCGGGTCGGTCCGTGCCGCGCGCCAGGCCGGATAGAGGGTGGCCAGCACCGACATCGCGAAGGCCGCGCCGCCCACCCGCAGCACGTCGACGAGCTGAACGTCCGAGGGCAGCGCGCTGATGTAGTAGATCGAGGGATCGAGGAAGTGCACCCCGAACACGCCCTCGATCCAGGCCACCACCGGCTCGACGTTGAGCGCCAGCACCACACCGGCGACCACCCCGACCAGGGTGCCGATCAATCCGATCGCGGTGCCCTGCACCATGAACACCCCCATCACCCGCGCCGGCGAGGCACCGAGGGTGCGCAGCACCGCGATATCGGACTGCTTGTCGGTGACCACCATCACCAGGGTCGAGACGATGTTGAAGGCGGCCACGGCGACGATCAGAAAGAGGATGATGCTCATCATCCGTTTCTCCATCGCCAGCGCGCTGAAGAAGTTGCTGTGCACCTGGGTCCAGTCGACGACGCGATAGGCGCCGCCGAGATCGTAGGCGATCTCGCGCACCAGCCGCGGCGCGGCCCACATGTCGGTGAGCTTGAGTCGCACCCCGGAGACGTTGTCGCCGAGTCCGAGCAGGCGCGCGCCGTCACGCATGTGGATGAAGGCGGCGTTGCGATCGTAGTCGGCCATTCCCACCGAGAACACCCCGCTCACCGTGAAGCGCTTGAGCCGCGGCATCACCCCGGCGGGGGTGGAACTCACCTGCGGGGTGACCACGGTGACCTTGTCGCCCGGCGCGACCCCCAGATAACCGGCGAGATCGCGCCCGAGGACGATGTTGAACGCACCGTCGACGAGGTCGTCGACCGAGCCCGAGACCATGTCACGACGCAGCTCGGCGACCTGATCCTCCTCGCGCGGCAGGATCCCCCGCACCATCGCCCCGCTCACCCGCGAGCCGTTGGCGAGCATCCCCTGGACCTCGACGAAGGGTGCGGCGCCGACCACATCGGGATGCGCGCGCACCTGCTCGAGCAGCGGCTGCCAATCGCCGAGGCCGCCACCGAAGGGATCGCTCAGGGTCGCATGCGAGGCCATGCCGAGGATGCGCTGCTGGATCTCCTTGTGGAAGCCGTTCATCACCGACAGCACCACGATCAGGGCGATGATGCCGAGCGCGATGCCCACCATCGAGATCCCCGAGATGAAGGAGATGAAGTGGTTGCGACGGCGCGCACGCGTGTAGCGCAGACCGATGTAGAGTGACAGGGGATGAAACATGGGGATGGATTAAACCACAAAGCCCGCGACGACGTAGGAACAGCAGCGGCCAGCGGCCAGCGGCCAGCGGCCAGCGGCCAGCGGCCAGCGGCCAGCGGCCAGCGGCCAGGAGATTGAACCGCAAAGCCGCAAAGCACGCGAAGGGATTCAAGCTGCCAGCCATCAGCGGCCAGCCGCCAGTGGATGGTCGGCCTCGACGATAGCGCCACTCCCCATTCGCTGTCAGCGACCGGTTGGCGTGCGTTTCCGACCAACACTCGAAGACAGGCAGCCACTGGCGGCTGGAGGCTGATGGCTGGAAGCTCTTCTCTCCTTTGCGTGCTTTGCGGCTTTGCGGTTCAAACTTCCCGCGGCTGGCGGCTGGCGAGCCGGGATTTACAAGCGGGCGTCGAATCCACACAATCTTTGCAAACACCGGCCGCACCGGATCACGTGCCACAGCGGCCCTCTCGCCCGTCGCCGGGAGTGCGCGACGCGGCATCGCTGAACACAGCCGAGACACCGACCATGCGCCGACTGCCTGCTGAATGGGAACCCCAGAGCGGGGTCATGCTCACCTGGCCTCACGACGAGACCGACTGGGTGGATCAACTCACGGCGGTCGAGACGCTCTATGCGGAGCTGGCGGCGCGGATCAGTGCCTTCGAGCCGGTGCTGATCGTCTGTCGCGACCCGGACCACGCCACCGCCGTGCGCGCCCGCTGCGAGCAGGCCGGCGCCGAGACCGAGCGGCTGCGCCTGGCCACCGCGCCGAGCAACGACACCTGGGCGCGCGATCACGGCCCGATCACCGTGATCACCGGGCGCGGCCGCCCCTTGCTGCTCGACTTCCGCTTCAACGGCTGGGGCGGCAAGTACCCCGCCGGACTCGACAACCGCATCACCCGCGCGGTCGCCGACCAGGGCACCTTCGGCGACTGCGAGCTGGAGAAGTGCGAGCTGGTGGTCGAGGGCGGCGCGCTCGAGACCGACGGCCGGGGCACCCTGCTCGCCGTCAGCCGCACCCTGCTCGACCCCCACCGCAACCCCGACCACCAGCGCGCCGACATCGAACAGGCGCTGGCGATCCGGCTCGGCATCCGTCATTTCCTCTGGCTCGAGCACGGCGCGATCAGCGGCGACGACACCGACGGTCACATCGACACCCTGGTGCGCTTCTGCGCCCCCGATACCCTCTGCTACGCGCGCAGCAACGACCCCGAGGACATCGACTACCCCGAACTCTCCGCCATGGAGCGCGAACTCCAGGCACTGCGCGACCCCGAGGGCCGCCCCTACCGGCTGGTACCGCTGCCGAGCCCGCGCCCGGTCTACGACGAGGACGACGAGCGACTGCCCGCCGGCTACGCCAATTTCCTGGTGATCAACGGCGCGGTGCTGGTCCCGGTCTACGATGATCCGGCCGATGCCGAGGCGCTGGCCGTGCTCGGCGAGTGCTTCCCCGACCGCGAGGTGATCCCGATCGACGCCCGCCCGCTGATCCGCCAGGGCGGCAGCCTGCACTGCATCACCATGCAACTGCCCGAGGGCGTGTTCGACTGATTGCCCGACCTCAGCGCCCGGCGGCATGCTCGAGGGCTGTGCGCCAGGCGGCGAACAGGTCCGCGAGCCAGGCCCGGGCCGCGCACTCGATGCCGGGCGCACCGGACTCGCGCGGCCCGGCGCAGTTGAGCACCCGCACCCCCTCGCCCACCAACCAGTCGAGCACCGGCGCGATCGCCGGCTCGCCCTCCAGGTCACACACCAGTAGCGCCCGTCCCTGCTCGCGCGCCAGCCGCAGCGTCAGCGCGGTGCCGCCGCTCGGCGCGCCGCGACAAAGGATCAGGGTCGCGTCGCTGTCGCGCACGTTCCAGGCGGTGCGCTCGGGATAGTCCGCGCTCGGGGTCTCGCGCAGCGGATAACGCGCGGCGATCACGCCGTCCTCGGCGCGGCGCCCGCGCGGACACCAGCCACCGCAGCTCAGCCCCAACGCCAGCGCGGCATCGAGCGCGGCGCGATCGACCCCGCTCTGGCCGCCGGAGACCACCCGGGGCGCGGCGGCGAGCGCCTGGACCAGCTCGCGATCGCGCCGCGCGAAATAGCTGTCCTCCTCGCCCTGCTCCTTGCGTCTGAGTTGCTCGGGGAAACGGCTCATCGGCACCACCTCGATCGGGAACACCTCAAGGATTCGCGCCAAGTGTCGACAGGAACCTTGGCGCATTCGTTCAAGCCTGGACATCCCACACGATGATCCACTGACCGCTCCATCGTCACCAGGGAGATCGCCACCATGCGCTTTGCATACACCATCCTCTACGTCGAGGACGTCGCCCGCAGCCTCGCCTTCTTCCACGACGCCTTCGGGTTCGACTCCGGCTTCGTCGACGAGGGCGGCGACTATGGCGAACTCGACACCGGCGAAACCCGGCTCGCCTTCTCCTCGCGGGCACTGATGCGCCAGCTCGGCAAGATGCCGGGCACCCCGGAGCCGAACGCGCCGGTGTTCGAGATCGCCATCGAGACCACCGACGTCGCCGCGACCCTGGAGCGCGCGTGCACCGCCGGGGCCGTGGTGGTCCAGGAGCCGCGAGAGGAGTCCTGGGGGCAGACGACGGCCTATGTCCGAACCCCCGACGGCTATCTGGTCGAACTCTGCTCGCCGGTCGCCATGCCGTCGTAGCCCGGCTGTCCGAGTTGCCAACGCAACTCGGGGGCACGCGCCAGCCGTGCCGGCGAGAGCCCGAACCAGCGACGGCACGCCCGGCTCAGATGCGCCTGGTCGGCAAACCCGGCGCACAACGCCACCTCGGCCAGCGGCCGCTCGCCGCCGAGCATCCGCCCGGCGCGGCGGATGCGCGCGAGCTGATGCCAGAAGACCGGCGGGCGGCCACTGCGCTCGCCGACGAGCCGCTGCAGGCTGCGCAGGCTCAGGCCGCACTGCCGCGCGCTCTGGACGAGCGGGCGCGGCGCATCGGCGAGACAGGCGAGCGCCTCGGCGAGCGCGGGATCGCGGCACGCATGCGCCGCAAGCGCAGCCTCCACCGCCACGCGGTCGTCGGGGTCGCGCCCGGCCACCGCACCGAGCAGGGCACCCTGATCGAGCCGGACATCGGGATGCAGTCGATAGCCGACCATCCGCGTCTCGGCACACGCCAGACGCGGCAGGTGCGCATGATCGAACAGCGGCGTCACCATCCAGCGCGGCGCAAGACCCTGCACCTGGACGCAGATCAGGTCGCGACACCCGTCCGGCAGCACCGCCATCGGGACACCGTGAGCAGCGAAATCATGACGCCACTGCGCCGTCACCACCTCGGGGATCGACATCCTCGTCCTCCATGAGAACCAACGGCCCCAGCGGGCCGAAGGCAGCATCGTCAACCGGCGCGGCGCGCTACCAGCACCGCGCGCACCGGCGCCGGGTGGCCCTCCCGGGTCAGGGTCGGGTCGTCAGGGTCGAGTTGATCCGGGAGCGACTGGAAGTGCATCCAGTCGGTGGCGCGCTGCTCCTCGAACGTGGTCGGACTGACGTCGGCGACCCGGATGTGGTCGAAGCCACAGCGCGCCATCCACACCCGCAGCGCGGCCACGGTGGGGATGAACCAGACGTTGCGCATCGCCGCATAGCGCCCCGGCGGCACCAGCACTTGCTGATCATCCCCTTCGAGCACCAGGGTCTCGAGCACCAGCTCGCCCCCCGGACGCAGCAGCCGACGCAGATCGACCAGGTGATCGATCGGCGAGCGACGATGGTAGAGCACCCCCATCGAGAACAGGGTGTCGAAACCGGTCAGGTGCGCGGGCAGGTGCTCGATGCCGAGCGGCAGCACGCTCAGCCGCTCGCTGCCGAGATAGCGGTTGATCGCCTGGAACTGCATCACGAACAGCTGCGTCGGATCGATCCCCAGCACCAGCCGGGCGCCGGCACCGAGCATCCGCCAGCCGTGATAACCGTTGCCGCAACCGACGTCGAGCACCAGCCGACCCTCGAGCGGCGAGATGGCATCGACCAGCCGATCCCACTTCCAGTCCGAACGCCACTCGGTGTCGATGTGCAGACCGTGCAGGCTGTAGGGGCCCTTGCGCCACGGATGAAGGGCCATCAACGCCTCGCGCAGCGCAGCGCGCTGCTCGGGCATGAGGGTCGCGCCATCGAGCCCGACGCGGGCGGCGTCCAGCAGCACCTCGCCCGGCGGCAGCTCGGGGAGTTGCGCCAGCGCCGCCTCCCAGCGCGGCAGATCACCGTGGGCACCGCGCCCGAGACGCTGCGCGACCCGCTCGGCCAGCGCAGTGCGCCAGGGCGCCAGCGGGGTCTCGGCGAGATGATCGAGAAAGGGGGCGAAGGGGGTCAGGTCCATGCGGCCCAGGCGACGAAGTTGAGATGTTGATAGAGTCGGGTGACGCGGGCGAAGCCGACCTCGCGCAAGCGCTGCTCGTGGGTCTCGGCGCGTTCCGGCACCAGCACCCGCTCGAGCGCGGCACGCTTGCCGGCGATCGCCAGCTCGCTGTAGCCGTTGGCGCGCTTGAAGTCCTCGTGCAGTGCGGTCACGAAAGCGGCCTCGGCGGCATCGTCGAGGCGCACCTTCTCGGCCAGCACCAGCACCCCGCCCGGGACCATCCCGGCCCGGATGTGCGCGAGCAGCCCGGCGCGCTCCTCTGGTGGCAGGAACTGCAGGGTGAGGTTGAGCGCCACCACCGAGGCGTCGACGATCTCGACCTCGCGCACGTCGGCACAGCACACCCTGACCCGCTCGCCCCCGGGCACCTCGGCGAGCCGGCGCGCGAGTCCGTCGACCATCGCTTGGGCATTGTCGACGGCGACGATCCCGACCCCGGACGGGGTGCGGGCGAGCATCGCCAGACTGACCGCGCCGAGCGAACAGCCGAGGTCGTAGCAATGGGTGCCGGGCCGCGCCACGCGCCGCGCCACCAGCCCGCAGAGCGCGACCAGATCGGCATAGCCGGGCACCGAGCGGCGCACCATGTCGGGGAAGACACGGGCGACATCGGCATTGAATTCAAAGGGAGCGACCGGCATCTCTGCGCGGTCGAAGAGGTCGTCGGGATCGCTGTGCTGCATGGCGCGATTGTATACCCGAATGTCGGCGCAGGGGGCTGTAACCCAACGGTCATGGACTTTCGCGATAAAATGGGGGATTGGATTCCATGATTCACGTCGCATCGCCAGGGAACACGCAATGAGCACCAGCGCAGATCCGCAGGCCGTCGAGGCCGAGATCCCGATCGAGACGATCGGCGAGCCGCCACCGGCGATCCACGAAGAGGTCGATCTCGACGATCCCGCCCTGTATCTCAATCGCGAATTCACCTGGCTGTCGTTCAACCGCCGGGTGCTGCACGAGGCCGAGGACCCACGTACCCCGCTGCTCGAGCGCGTCAAGTTCCTGGCGATTGCCAGCAACAACCTCGACGAGTTCTTCATGAAGCGCATCGGCGGGCTCAAGCAGCAGATCGCCGCCGGGGTACACACCCCCAGCATCGACGGGCGCACCCCGAGCGAGCAGCTGCGGGAGTGTCAGGCGGCGGTGCGCGCCTTCGAGGCAGACATCAAGCGCATCCACGACACCCTGATGACGGAGCTGGCCGGACACGACATCCGCATCGTGCGTTACGACGCGCTCGCCGCGGACACCCGCGAGCGGCTTCGCGAACACTTCCGCGCCAACATCTTCCCGATGCTCACGCCGCTGGCGGTGGACCCGGCCCACCCCTTCCCGTTCATCTCCAACCTCACCCTCAACCTGCTGGTGACGCTGCGCTTCCCCGGCGGCGGCGAGGTCTACATGGCGCGGGTCAAGGTGCCGGTGAGCAAGGACGTCTCCAAGCGACTGATCGCGATCGACGCCAGCACCACCTTCGTCACCCTCGAAGACCTCATCGTCAACAACCTCGACATGCTCTTCCCGGGCATGGAGATCGACTCCTGCGCGCTGTTCCGGGTCACTCGCAACGCCATCGTCGAGCCCGACGCCGAGGCCGCCAACGACCTGCTGGAGATGATCGAGACCGAGCTGCGCGAGCGTCACTTCGCCCCCATCGTGCGGCTCGAGATCGACCCCGGCATGCAACCGATCCAGCGCGGCATGCTCGCCGCCGAGCTGGGGCTCGACGAGGTCGCCGACGTCTTCGAGATCGAGGGCATGATGGCGCTGCGCGACCTCTTCGAGATCGCCGCGCTCGACCGCCCCGAACTCCACGATCGCCCGCACCGTCCGGTCGACCACCCGCTGCTCGCCAACGACCGGCGCAACATCTTCCACATCATCCGCGAGAACGGGCCGATCCTGCTCCAGCACCCCTATCAGCCCTTCAGCACCTCGGTTGAGCGCTTCCTGCGCACCGCCGCCGAGGACCCCAAGGTGCTGGCGATCAAGATGACCCTCTATCGCACCTCCGCCGGGGCCATCCTCGACTCGCTGATCAAGGCCGCGCGCAACGGCAAGCAGGTGGCGGTGCTGGTCGAGCTCAAGGCACGCTTCGACGAGGCGGCCAACATCCAGTGGGCACGCCGGCTCGAGGGCGAGGGCATCCACGTCAACTATGGCGTCATGGGACTCAAGACCCACAGCAAGCTGATCTTCGTGGTGCGTCGCGACTACTCGCAGCTGCGTCGCTACTACCATGTCGGCACCGGCAACTATCACCCCGGCACCGCCAAGCTCTATACCGATCTGGGCATGCTCGGCTGTGACGAGGAGATCGGTCAGGATCTCACCGAGCTGTTCAACTATCTCACCGGCTACTCGCCACCGCCGAGCTACCGCAAGATCCTCGCCGCGCCCTATACCCTCAAGCGCGTGCTCGTCGACAAGATCAACCGCGAGATCCGCCACCACCAGCGTGCCGGCAACGGGCTGATCCAGATGAAGATGAACGCGCTGGAAGACCCCGAGATCACCCGCGCACTCTACAAGGCCAGCCGCGCCGGGGTGCAGGTCGACCTGATCATCCGCGACACCTGCCGCTTCCGTCCCGGACTGCCGGGCGTCAGCGCGCGCGCGCGGGTGGTCTCGATCGTCGGGCGTTTTCTCGAACATGCGCGCATCATCTACTTCCACAACGACGGCGAGGAGGAGTACTTCATCGGCTCGGCCGACATGATGCGCCGCAACCTCGACAGCCGGGTCGAGGTCCACGCCCCGGTCGACGACCCCGAGCTGCGCCAGGAGCTGCGGCTGATCCTCGACGTCCAACTCGCCGACTCGCGCACCGCCTGGGACATGGACGCCAACGGCAACTACACCCAGCGCACCCCACCCGACGACAACACCAAGGGGGCGCAGGAGATCCTCGCCGGGGTCGCCGAGAAGCGCCTCGCCGCCGCCGCCAAGCACAAGGAGAAGAAGGTGCGCTCACGCCTGCTCAGTCACTTCCAGTGGCGACTCAGGGACAAGAATCTGATGACCTGAGTCAGCCCGCCGCCGGGTCAGCGGGAACCGATTGCGATTCGTCACGTCGATCCCGGTGACCTGCGGGCACACTCCCCCGCCTCTCGCGCACCGACGCGAACGCGTTCCACCACCTACCTTCCGAAGGATCCGACAATGCCCTCGCAACCGCTCAAGATCGTGGTCATCGGCGGCTCGGCCGCCGGCCCCAAGGCCGCGGCCAAGGCCCGCCGTCTCGACGAGCACGCCGCCATCACCCTGATCCAGAAGGAGGCCGACCTGTCGATGGCCTCCTGCGGCTTCCCCTACTATGTCGGCGGGGTCTTCGACGACCGCAACCAGCTCATCTGCACCCCGGCGGGCATCGTCCGCGATCCCAACTTCTTCCAGAAGGCCAAGGCGATCGAGGCGCTGGTCGAGACCGAGGCGACGCACATCGACCGCGCCGCCAAGACCGTCACCTGCACCCACCTGCCGAGCGGCGAGAGCCGCACCCTCTCCTACGACCGGCTGGTGATCGCCACCGGCGCCACCCCGCTGCGCCCGCCGGTGCCGGGGACCGAGCTCGAGGGCATCCACACCCTGCAGTCGCTCGGTGACGCCGATGCGCTGCGCGCCATCCGCGATGCCGGCAAGGTGCGCAAGGCGGTGATCGTCGGCGGCGGGCTGATCGGCTTCGAGGTGTGCGAGGCGCTGCACCTGGCCGGGATCCAGACCACGGTGATCGAGAAGACCGACTCGATCCTGCCCTTCCTCGATCGCCAGCTCGCCCACCTGGTCGAGAATGAGGTGCGCCGCCAGGGCGCCGATATCATCACCGGCAACGGCGTGGCCGCCTTCCTCGGCGAGGACGGCAAGCTCGCCGGGGTCAAGCTCGACAACGGCACCGAGCTGCCCTGCGAGCTGGCGGTGGTCGCCGTCGGGGTACGCCCCAACGTCGCCCTGGCCGAGGCCGCGGGACTGGAGATCGGCGCGCTCGGCGGCATCAGGGTCAACGAGCGGATGCAGACCTCCGACCCCGACATCTACGCCGCCGGCGACTGTGTCGAGTGCCGTTCGCTGATCACCGGCGAGGCGGTGCGCGCGCCCTACGGCGACCTGGCCAACCTCCAGGGTCGGGTGATCGGCCAGAACCTGATCGAGCCCGACAGCGCCAGCTTCCCCGGCATCACCCACACCGGTATCTGCAAGGTGTTCGACTACACCATCGGCTTCACCGGACTCAACGCCGAGCAGGCCCGCGCCAGCGGCATCACCGACATCGAGACGGTGACCATCTCCGGGCTCGACATCCCCGGTTACATGGGCGGCAAGGTGCTGATCAGCCAGATGGTGGCCGAGCGCGCCAGCGGTCGCATCATCGGCTTCCAGTGCATCGGTCCGGGGGATGCGAGCAAGCGCGTGGCGACCGTGGCGATGGCCATCCGCGGCGGACTCGGTATCGAGGAGCTGGCCAACGCCGACCTGCCCTATGCCCCGCCCTACTCGCTCGCGCTCGATCACGTGATCGTCTCGGCACACGTGCTCGAGAACAAGCTCAAGGGGCTCATGCAGGGACTCTCGGCCGCCGAACTCAAGCAGCGTGTCGACAGCGGTGCCGAGTGCTTCATCATCGACACCCGCACCCCGCAGGAGTACGAGGAGGAGCGCCTCGGCATCGGCGAGCACCTGATCCCGGTCGGCGCGCTGCGCTCGCGACTCGACGAGCTGCCCGCGGACAAGTCGCAGGAGATCATCCTCTACTGCAAGGTCTCGATGCGGGGCTACGAGGCCGCCGCGGCGCTCAAGGCCAACGGCTTCCGCAACGTCAAGGTGCTCGAGGGCGGTATCCTCGCCTGGCCCTATCCGCGCGAGAAGTAGCGCGCAGCCGTCAAGCCGTCAGCCGTCAGCCGTCAGCCGTCAGCCGTCAGCCGTCAGCCGTCAGCCGTCAATCGAGGGTAAGCGCGCGGATGGCGCGCTGACGGCGGTGCTGGCGCCACCGGCAACGGGCGAGCACAGACCCGGCCCGCCTTCGCTCGCGACCTCTTCATGTCGGTGGAGATGGCCCCGGGACACGCCCGATGCCAACGCAAGGGCGAATATGAAAACGCCCCTGGCGTGATCGCCAGGGGCGTCTTCGTTGAACCAGTCGGCACCAAGGCGCCACGCCGGCTCGATCCTCCCGACCACTGGCCGGGGCCGGATCAGTGGTGGGCGATCTGCTTCTCGGTGAACAGATAGTCCTTGAGTTCCTTGTCGAAGGTCGGATCGCGGCGACGGATCCACTCCAGCACCATGGCCGCGTGCTCCTTCTCCTCGTCGCGATTGTGGGCGAGGATCGCCCGCAGCTCGTCGTCCTTGCAGGCGTCGACACGCTGGTTGTACCAGTCGACCGCCTCCAGCTCCTCCATCAGCGAGACGATGGCCCGGTGCATGTCGCGGGTCTCGTCGCTCAGCTCATCGATGGGCTCGTGATAGCCTTCACTCGACATGAATGCTTACTCCCCTGTTTCGCAGTGAGTGCAGTGGTCGGACGGCGCGTCGACACCGCCGGCGCGTCCCGGCCCGCCCACCATTGTCTGGGTGGCAGATGGCAAAAACAATGGTGTCACTGAGCAAAACCGACATCGCCTGATCCGGCACAATCAGGCGGCCTGCTACAGCATCCGATGACGCAAGGTCTCGATCAGGATCTCGCGATTGCGAAAGCGCACGTCCTGACCCTCGGCGACGTAGATCACCTGCTCGGCGACGTTGGCGGCATGGTTGCCGATACGCTCGAGCGCGTGGGCGCAGGTGAGCACGCAGACGGTCTGGCGCGCGCTCAACCCCTCCTGCCCCTCGTCGCCGAGCAACGCGCGCACCGCGTGCGAGGCCTCGTAGAGCGCCGGCTCGCGCTCGAAGACATCGAGCGCAACGCGCACATCGAAGCGAGCAACCCCATTGATACTGTGCTCGAACATGCAGCAGGCGCAGGCGTCGAGCGCGCCCAGCGCCTCGCGCAGCCTGGCGCTGAGCAGCTCCTCACCACGCCCGAGGGCATCGAGTTCGATCGTCTGACGGGCGATGCGGGCGGCCTTGTCGCCGGCGCGCTCGACGTCGCCGGCGATCTTCGAGAGCGCCAGCACGATACGCAGATCGATCGCCGTGGGCTGACGCCGCGCGATCACCCGGAACACCTCCTCGTCGGCGTCGAGCGCGAGGAAGTCGATCTGCGGCTCGCGATCGAGCACCCGGAAGGCGTGATTCTCCTCGTGCGAGACCAGCGCCGAGACCGCCGCCTGGATCTGCTCGACCACGTGCTCGCCCATCTCGAGGATGATGCCGCGCAGCTTGGCCAGCTCCTGGTCATAGCGGCTGACGGTATGGCCGCGGGCGAGGTCCGCGGGGGCCTGGGTGGTCGGCTCTGTCATCTGGGGCCTCATGGTGGTGCGAGCGGACGGGGGAAGCGATCCCGGCGCCCACGCGGACACCGGGGCGAGGGGCTGGATGCGTCCCTGCCCTGCCGGATCAGCCGAAGCGCCCGGTGATGTAGTCCTCGGTCAAGCGGTGCTGGGGGTTGGTGAAGATCTGATTGGTCTCGCCGACCTCGATCAGGTCGCCGAGGTGGAAGTAGGCGGTGCGCTGGGAGACGCGCGCGGCCTGCTGCATCGAGTGGGTGACGATGGCGATCGAGTAGTTGGCGCGCAGCTCGTCGATCAGCTCCTCGATGATCGCCGTGGCGATGGGGTCGAGCGCCGAGCAGGGCTCGTCCATCAGGATCACCTCGGGGGAGACGGCGATGGTGCGGGCGATGCACAGACGCTGCTGCTGACCGCCGGAGAGCCCGGTGCCGGGGGCATCGAGCCGGTCCTTGACCTCGTCCCACAGCCCGGCCTTGCGCAGACTGGTCTCGACCAGGGCATCGAGTTCGGTCTTGTTGTTGGTCAGGCCGTGGATGCGCGGCCCGTAGGCGACGTTCTCGTAGATCGACTTGGGAAAGGGGTTGGGCTTCTGGAAGACCATGCCGACGCGCGCGCGCAGCGGCACCGGGTCGAGCGCGCGATCGTAGATCTCCTCACCGTCGAGCTGGATCGAGCCGCTGACCCGACAGCCGTCGATGGTGTCGTTCATGCGGTTGAGACAGCGCAGGAAGGTCGACTTGCCGCAACCCGAGGGACCGATCATCGAGAGCACCTCGTTGCGTCCCAGGTCGAGGCTGACGCCGTGGATGGCACGCTTGTCACCGTACCACACCTCGACGTCGCGACAGCGCATGCGCGCATCGGGCACGCTGTAATCGCCGACGGTCTCGCGCGATTCTTGCGAGCGCGCCAGCTCGCCCGAGCGCATCGCGGTGGTGCTCCGTTGGATCTCTTCTACCGTGGTAATCATAGCGGGTCTAGCCTCGGGGAAAACTCAGGACAGGGCGCCGGCTCACCAGCGCCGCTCGAACCGGCGACGCAGCAACACCGCGGCGAGGTTCATCAGGATCAGGAAGGCGAGCAGCACCATGATCGCGGCCGAGGTGCGCTCGACGAAGCCGCGCTCCGGGCTGTCGGCCCAGAGGAAGATCTGCACCGGCAGCACGGTCGCCGGATCGGTGAACCCGGCGGGCACGTCGACGATGAAGGCGATCATGCCGATCATCAGCAGCGGCGCGGTCTCGCCCAGCGCCTGGGCCATACCGATGATGGCGCCGGTGAGCATGCCCGGCAGCGCCAGCGGCAGCACGTGATGGAACTGGGTCTGCAGCGGCGAGGCACCGACGCCGAGCGCGGCCTCGCGGATCGAGGGCGGCACCGACTTCAGCGCCGCGCGGCTGGAGATGATGATCGTCGGCAGGGTCATCAGGGTCAGCACCAGCGCCGCCACCAGCGGGGTCGAGCGCGGCACCCCGAAGATGCCGATGAACACCGCCAACCCGAGCAGACCGAAGACGATCGAGGGCACCGCCGCGAGGTTGTTGATGTTGACCTCGATCACATCGGTCCAGCGGTTCTTCGGCGCGAACTCCTCGAGATAGATGGCCGCGCCCACGCCGATCGGGAAGGACAGCAGCAGCGTCAACGCCAGGGTGTAGAAGGACCCGGCAAGCGCCCCGGCGATGCCGGCAAGCTCGGGCTCGCGCGAGGTGCCATTGGTGAAGAAGATGGTGTTGAAGCGCTTGGCGATGCGCCCCTCGGCCTCCAGCCGCTCGATCCAGCCGAGGGTGCGATCCTTGACCCGACGCTCGGACTCGGGCAGGTCGCGATCGATATAGCCCTTGACCACCATGTCGATGTCGTCGTCGGCGAGCAGCCAGACCTCGGCGGTGGTGCCGATCAGCGCCGGATCGGCGAGTACCCGGTCACGCAGCAGCTGCGGCGCGCCGACGCTCACCATCTGATAGAGCGCGCGCTTGTCGCGCCGGGCCGTGACCTCGGGGAAGTGCTCGCGCAGCGCAGCGCGGATGATGCCGAGATAGTTGGCGCGGGCGATGACCTCGGCCGAGCCGCTGCCCTCGGGGTCGATCTGCGCGCGCTCGAGCGCGACCGGCAGCTTGATATAGGTCTGCTGGAAGGCGGTATGGCCCTTGGCGATGATGTCGGTGAACAGCAGCGCCACGAACAGCAGGCCCAGGGCCACCGCCGCAGCGCCGAGACGACGGAAGCGGCGCTCCTTGGCGCGGCGACGCTTGAGGCTGGCGTTGACGGCATCGATGGTGCGCTGGTTCGGCGCGCTCGCCGGGGTCTGATCAGTCATATTGCTCACGGTATTTGCGCACGATGTGAAGGGCGACGACGTTGAGCACCAGGGTCACGGCGAACAGCGTCAGACCGAGGGCGAAGGCAGCAAGCGTCTTGGCGCTGTCGAACTCCTGGTCGCCGGTGAGCAGGGTGACGATCTGCACCGTGACCGTGGTGACGCTGTCGAGCGGATTGGCGGTGAGATTGGCCGCCAGCCCCGCGGCCATCACCACGATCATGGTCTCGCCGATGGCGCGCGAGACGGCGAGCAGGACGCCGCCGACGATGCCCGGCAGCGCCGCCGGGATGATCACCCGCTTGATGGTCTCGGACTCGGTCGCGCCGAGCGCGTAGGAGCCGTCGCGCAGCGACTGCGGCACCGCGTTGATCACGTCTTCGGAGAGCGAGGAGACGAAGGGGATGATCATCACCCCCATCACCAACCCGGCGGCGAGCGCGCTCTCGGAGGCGACATCGAGCCCGACCGACTGGCCCAGCTCGCGGATGAAGGGGGCGACGGTGAGCGCGGCGAAGAAGCCGTAGACCACCGTGGGAATCCCGGCCAGCACCTCCAGCACCGGCTTGGCCACGGCGCGCAGACGTCGTGGCGCATATTCGGAGAGATAGATCGCCGAGAGCAGTCCGATGGGGACGGCGACCAGCATGGCGATCGCCGAGACCATCAACGTCCCGGTGAACAGCGGCACCGCGCCGAAGGCCCCGCTGGCGCCGACCTGATCGGCGCGCAGCGCCGTCTGCGGACTCCACAGGGTGCCGAGGAAGAACTCCAGCGGCGAGACCATGGAGAAGAAGCGCAGCGACTCGAACAGCACCGAGAGCACGATCCCCAGGGTGGTGAGGATGGCAATCGAGGAGAACAACACCATGATCGCCATCACCATGGTCTCGACCTGGTTGCGCGCCTTGAACCCTGGATGCGTGCGTCCCCAGGCGACCCAGCCGCCGGTCAGCGCCAGGGCCAGCACCGCGGTCCACATCGACCACTGTCCCAGCTGGTCGAGTCGGGCGTACTGATCGGCGGCGGCCTGCAACTCCGGGGTGATCTCGGTCGAGAGCATCGCCCCCGAGGCGAGATTCCTGATGTCGTTGACCAGCAGCCCGAGCCGTCCCTCGGAGAGCCCGGCGGTCATCTCCTCGGGCAGCTGCGCCTGCAGCAGCATCAGCACCAGCTGGTCCTGCAGACCGACCCACAGCGCCAGCAGCAACAGCGCCGGCAGCCCCGCCCAGAGCGCGGCATAGAGACCGTAGTAGGCGGGCAGCGAATGCAGGCGGTGGACCTGCGACGGACCACCGGCGCCGGTGACCGCGCGGCGACGTCCGAGATGATAGGCCGCGGTCATGACCGCGAGCAGCACGAGGAGAAGGATCCAGTCTTGCATTGGGTTCCCGGCAGGCTAGACGAACGACGATCAGCGCCCCGCGGGGCGCCGATTCAGGACGGGCGACCATCCCTGGTCGCGATGCTCAGGACTCGACTCAGGGCCGGGACATCGGCGCGAACGACTGAGCGGCGCTGGCAACCTCGGCGCGCATGGCGTCGGGCAGCGGGATCAGGCCCTTGTCGACCAGATAACCCTCGGGGCCCCAGGCCTGCTCGCCGGTGAACTCGGCGACGAACTCCTCGATGCCGGGGATGGTGCCGACGTGCGCGTTCTTGACGTAGAAAAAGAGCGAACGCGAGACCGGGTAGTCGCCATCGGCGATGCTCTCGAAGGTCGGCTCGACGCCGTCGACCTTGGAGCCCTGCACCTGATCGGCGTTCTGGTCGAGGAAGCTGAAGCCAAAGATGCCGATCGCATCGGGGTTGGCGACCAGCTTCTGCACGATCAGGTTGTCGTTCTCGCCGGCCTCGACATAGGCGCCGTCCTCACGGATGCCGTGACAGACCGCCTTGTACTTGGACTTGTCCTCTTTCTTCATCGCCTTGATGAAGTCGTAGGTCTTGCAGCCGCCCTCCATCGCCAACTCGACGAAGGCGTCACGGGTCCCGGAGGTCGGGGGCGGACCCAGCACCTCGATGGCGACCTCGGGCAGATCCGGGTTGACCTCGTTCCAGGTCTGGTAGGGGTTGGGGATCAGCTCGCCGGCCTCGTTGGGCACGTCCTTGGCCAGGGCCAGCCAGATGTCGCGCAGCGACAGATCGAACTGCTCGGCCTCGCGGGAGTTGGCCAGGGCGATACCGTCGTAGCCGATCTTGACCTCGGTGATGTCCTCGACGCCGGCCTCCTGGCAGCGCTCGAACTCAGAGGCCTTCATCCGCCGCGAGGCGTTGGTGATGTCGGGGTGATCGACGCCGACACCGGCGCAGAACAGCTTCAGCCCGCCCCCGGAACCGGTCGACTCGACCTTGGGGGTGGCAAAGTCGGTATTGCGACCGAAGGTCTCGGCCACCGCGGTCGAGAAGGGGAACACGGTCGAGGACCCGACGATATAGATGGAGTCGCGGGCCATGGCCTGTGACGACAGGGAGGCCGCGGCAAGGGTGACGGCCGCGGCGACAAGCGTCTTGTTCATGGAAAGCTCCCAGTGGGCGTTGAATGGCAGCGCCGTATTGTGGTCGGCGGCGATGCACGTTCCATGAACGCGATATGACCATTTCGTGACGACCGAACTCAGCCGCCAGATTGCTGACCCTTTTGAAGAGTGCGCAGCAGGCGCAGCGCGGCGTTGAAGAAGTCCTGTCTGGGATCAGCCTCGCAATAGGCCTGTACCCGCGCCAGCGCCGCATCCAGCGCGGCGCCATGCAGCACGTCACCGCCGGTGGCAAGGTTCAGCCCCGAGATCAGCCCGGCGAACCACTCGCGATAGTGCAGATACTCGGGGTCGGCCAGCGCCGTCGGTGCCGCAGCCCCGGGCGCCACCGCCAGGAACTCACCACAGGGCTTGACCCCATAGCCCCAGAGCGCCGCCGAGGGCGCCTGCCCCCAAGCCGCCGAGGCCCCCAGTGCCAGGACCAACATCAAGACAATGGCGCCCGAGGCGCCGGTACGGGATCGATCGTGCATGAGTTCGGTTTCCTTGTACGAGTGAACGAGCACCCGGCGCGGGACGCACCGGGCAAGGCCTGGATTGAAGCGCAAAGCGCCCCGCGAGGTGAAGGCTTTCGACCAGCGACCAGCGACCAGCGACCAGCGACCAGGAGATTGAACTGCAAAGCCGCAAAGGACGCGAAGGGATTCAAGCTGCCAGCCATCAGCGGCCAGCCGCCAGTAGGTGGACGACCTCAACGATAGCGCCACGCTCCATTCACTGTCGGCTACCGGTTGGCGTGCGTTTCCGGCCAACATTCAAAGACAGGCAGCCACTGGCAGCTGGAGGCTGATCGCTGGAAGCGGATTCGAACCGCCAAGCCGCAAAGCACGCGAAGGGATTCAAGCTGCCAGCGATCAGCGGCCAGCCGCCAGTGGAAGGGCGGCCTCGACGATAGCGCCACGCTCCATTCACTGTCGGCCATCGGTTGGCGTGCGTTTCCGACCAACACTCGAAGACAGGCGACCACTGGCGACTGGAGGCTGATCGCTGGAGGCTCTTCTCTCCTTCGCGCCCTTCGCGGCTTTGCGGTTCAAACTTCCTGGCGGCTGGCGACTGGCGGCTGATATCGCTCGCCCATGCCCTGGCGGTTCGATCCGGCTGGCGACTGGCGATCCCCTGAGGCTATGATTGCGCGGTTTGTCGGCTGCCCAGCGGAATCGCCATGCGCGTCTTGATGATCTCGGATGTCTATTTTCCCCGCGTCACCGGTGTCTCGACCTCGATCCAGACCTTTGCGCGCGAATTCGTCGATCAGGGGCACGCGGTCACCCTGATCGCCCCCGAATACGCACAACCAGGGGACGACGACGAGCCCTTCGAGATCCTGCGCATCCCTTCGCGCTATCTGCCGATCGACCCCGAGGATCGGATCCTGCGCCCACGCAAGCTGCGGCGTCATCACGACCACCTGGCCGCGGCCGGGTTCGACCTGGTGCACATCCAGACCCCCTTCCTCGCCCACTATCTCGGGCTCGGGCTGGCGCGACGGCTCGGCGTGCCGGTGATCGAGAGCTATCACACCTTCTTCGAGCAGTATCTGCACCACTACGTGCCCTGGCTGCCCTCGGCATGGATGCGCTGGGCCGCGCGTCGCTTCTCCGCCGCCCAGTGCAACGACGTCGACGCCATCGCCGTGCCCTCGCGGGCGATGCTCGAGGTGCTCGAGCGCTATGGCGTGTACACCCCGGCGCGGGTGATCCCCACCGGGATCGAGCTCGGCCAGTTCAGTCGCGGCGATGGCGCGCGTTTTCGCGCACGTCACGGCATCGCCGCCGATCGTCCGGTGCTGGTTCACGTCAGCCGTCTGGCCTTCGAGAAGAACATCGACTTCGTGCTGCGCGTGCTGGCACGGATCAAGACGCGCATCCCCGAGGTGTTGCTGGTGGTGGTCGGCGAGGGTCCGGCGCGCGCCGAACTCGAGGCCCAGGCACGCGAGCTGGGGCTGGCCGAGAACACCCTGTTCACCGGCTATCTCGACCGCGACGGCAGCCTCGAGGACTGCTATCGCGCCGGTGAGGCCTTCGTCTTCGCCTCGCGCACCGAGACCCAGGGGCTGGTGCTGCTCGAGGCGATGGCGCTCGGCGTCCCCGTGGTCTCGACCGCGGTGATGGGGACGGCGGAGGTGCTCGCCGGGGCCGACGACAAGGGCGCGCTGATCGTCCCGGAGGACGAGCAGGTCTTCGCCGATCAGGCGGCACGGATCCTCAGCGACACCGGGTTACGCACGCGTCTGGCGCGCGGCGCCGAGGCACACGCCCAGTCGTGGTCGGCGCCGGCGCTGGCCGAGCGGATGCTGGGGTTCTATGCGGAGGTCTGCGGGGGCGGTTGCGACGGACGTGGGCAACAATCGTCCGACATGGCGGGGCGTGGGACGCCCGAGGGGCAGTTCGGCGGCTGAGGTCAGGCCATCACGTCGATCAGGCTGCCGATCATCTCGTCACCGGCCGCGACCACCTTGCTCGAGGCCTCGACCTGACGCAGGTTCTGCGTCTGCTCGACCAGCGGTTCGGTCAGCTCGCGGGTCGAGCCCTGACCATTGAGGGTCTGCGCGCTGGCGATCTCGGCGGCGTTCTGACGCACCCCCTCGGTGCCGACACGGATCCCCTGCAGCCCTTGGTTGATACCTGAGATCATCTCGTCCTCCGTTCTCGGCCTGTTCGATCCGGACGACTATCGCGCCGCCCTGCCCGCCCCGGAAAACCGGGCCTCACCAGTCACCATAGCCGAGGCGAACGATGCACGGGGGCCGGTCTGTGCATTGTGCACATCAGTTCTCGATTCCGGCGGCACGGGCACGCAGGGTCTCGGCGCGAGCCGCGCCGAGATAGCGCTCGATCAGCGCGCGCACCAGATAGATCACCGGGGTGAGCGCCACCGCGACCACGAACTTGTAGAGATAGTTGACCGTGCCCACCGCCAGGAACAGCTCCAGCGACCAACGCTGCGGCCCGAGCACGAAGGCGATGTAGAGCACCACGAAGCTGTCGATGAGCTGCGAGACCAGGGTCGAGCCGGTGGCCCGCGCCCACACCCAGCGCGGGCCGGTGGCACGACGGATGCGGTGAAAGATCGTCACGTCGATCAGCTGACCGATCAGGAAGGCGATCACCGAACCGGCGATGATCCACATCCCCTGGCCGAAGATCACCGCAAAGGCCGCCTGCATGTCCGGCACCCCGCGCGCGGACTGGATGCCCACCCACCACTCGGCCGGGGTGAGCAGGATCGCCAGATAGGCGAAGACGAAGGTGTAGAGGATCAGCCCGACGGTGAGATAGGAGAGCAGCCGCACCCCGCGCCGGCCGAAATACTCGTTGATGATGTCGGTCATCACGAACACCACCGGCCACAGCAGCACCCCGGCGGTGAAGTTGAGCGAGCCGCTCTGACCGAACAGCTCCCAGTCGAGCGGCGCGATCCCCAGGGTCGGCTCCAGGGCGAAGATCTTCACCCCGAGCAGCTCGGCGATCAGCGCATTGCAGACGAAGAAGCCGCCGAGGACGACGAACAGCTTGGTCGATCGGTCGAAGGTCATGGGCGGGTTCCTCCCTGCGGGGCACACCACCCGCCCAGTCGGTCAGGACTTGGGCAGGGTCACCCCGCGTTGGCCCTGATACTTGCCGCCACGGTCCCTGTAGGAGGTCTCGCAGACCTCGTCGGACTCCAGGAAGAGGATCTGCGCCACACCCTCGTTGGCATAGATCTTCGCCGGCAGCGGCGTGGTGTTGGAGAACTCGAGCGTCACATGGCCCTCCCACTCGGGTTCGAGCGGGGTGACGTTGACGATGATCCCACAGCGCGCATAGGTGCTCTTGCCCAGACAGATGGTGAGCACGTTGCGGGGGATCTTGAAGTATTCCACCGTCCGCGCCAACGCAAAGGAGTTCGGCGGGATGATGCAGACATCGGACTTGAGGTCGACGAAGCTGTTGGAGTCGAACGCCTTGGGATCGACCACCGCCGAGTTGATGTTGGTGAAGATCTTGAACTCGTCGGCGCAACGGACGTCATAGCCGTAGCTCGAGGTCCCGTAGGAGATCATGCGCCCCCCCTCGCCCTCGCGCACCTGCCCGGGCTCGAAGGGATCGATCATCCCGTGCTCGACGGCCATGCGCCGAATCCAGCGATCTGATTTGATGGCCATCGCGGCATCCTCGTACGTGAAAAAACCGGTTACTTTAACCTGTTAGCGCACGTCAAGGAAGCATAGATAGAACCGCGAAGACGCGAAGAACACAAAGCAAGCGAATGGCCAGCGGCCAGCGGCCAGCGGCCAGCGGCCAGCGGCCAGCGGCCAGGAGATTGAACCGCAAAGCCGCAAAGCACGCAAAGGGGTTCAAGCTGCCAGCCATCAGCGGCCAGCTGCCAGTGGAGGGACTGACCTCGACGATAGCGTCCCCCATTCACTGCCGGCTATCGGTTGGCGTGCGCTTCCGGCCAACACTCGAAGACAGGCAGCCACTGGCGGCTGGAGGCTGATCGCTGGAGGCTGCTTCGAACCGCAAAGCACGCAAAGGGGTTCAAGCTGCCAGCCGCCAGTGGATGAACTGGCCTCAACGATAGCGCCACTCTCCATTCGCTGTCAGCGACCGGTTGGCGTGCGTTTCCGACCAACACTCGAAGACAGGCAGCCACTGGCGGCTGGAGGCTGATCACTGGAGGCTGCTTCGAACCGCAAAGATACCGTCTTTCCCGTCAAGCCGCGGAAGCGTAATCGGGCTGGTAGGGACGACGGTTCTTGAACACGCCGAAACAGATGTGGGCGAGTTTCCGCATGGCGGCGCCGAGGGCGACCATCTTGGGCTTGCCGCGCGCCAGGAGGCGTTCGTAGAGGTCCTTGACGTGTGGGTTGTAGCGAATGGCGGTGACGGCGGCCATGTAGAGGGTGCGCGTGCATGCGCAGGCCCGGCCTTGGAGAGTCTGGCGCGCCCCTGCACGGAGGTGCCCGACTGTCGCTCGACGGGCACGAGCCCGAGGTAGGCGGCGAACTGTTGGGCCGAGGTGAAGGGACGGCTTTGCAGCAGCGCCACGAAGCGCTGAGCGACCTTGAGGCCGACGGCGGGGATCGAGGTGAGGAGGTCGACGTCCTCGCGTAGCTGAGGATGGCCGTCGAGGTGGTCGTCGATCTGTTGCTGGAGCTTGGCGAGGGCTTCTTCGAGGAAGGCGATGCTCTCGCGCACCGAGTCGCGCACCAGCGCCGGGGTGTGGGTTGCCTCGACCTTCTCCAGGCGGTTGCGCTCGCGTCGCAGGTCCTCGATGAGGGCGCGCTGACGGGCCAGCAGCGCCCGCAGGAAGCGCACCTCGGGCGAGGGCGGCGTCCAGGGCGCGGGCTTGAGGA